>JABURN010000199.1 GCA_014762585.1 Methylophaga sp. | reverse complement strand
GCCAATATCTGTAAAGAGCAGGGTTGGGCTGATGATGGCGTGATTACCGGTGAAGCCCTGCAGAAAATGGTGCAACACCTTATCGATGCCGGCAGTGTCGATGCCGCCGGATTGCAGGGGCTGAGCGAGGAGCGCAGCAAAGTCATTACCGGCGGCTTATGCATTCTGGCTGCCGCGTTTGATCGCCTCGGTATCGAAAAGATGACGGTTTCTGATGGTGCGCTTCGCGAAGGGCTGTTGTATGACCTGCTGGGCCGGATTCAGCATGATGATGAACGGGATCGCACCGTCGTTGCTTTAGCACGCCGCTACGATGTGGATGAAGCCCACGCCGAACGGGTCTCTGTGATGGCGACCCAGTTGTTTGAACAGGTCGCGCGGGAATGGAAGCTGGATTACGAAGAACTGCTGCACCGCCTGCAATGGGCCTGCAAGCTGCATGAAGTGGGCCTGGCGATTTCCCATCACCAGTTCCACAAGCATTCGGCCTATCTGGTCGGGCACTCCGATCTGCCCGGCTTTTCCCGTGAAGAACAGCAGGTGTTGTCGGTCATGGTGCGGGGGCAGCGCCGTTCTTTTCCCAGGAAACATATCAAGAAACTGCCGGATGAATTACAGCTCAGCACTGAGCGACTGACCGTGTTGTTGAGACTGGCGATGGTGTTTAACCGCGGCCGAAGTGAACAGGCTGACACCTATCTGAAATTGCGGATCGAGGGTAAGAAGCTTGTCCTGACCCTGCCGCAGGACTGGTTGAAAGAGCACCCACTGACCGAGGCCGATCTGGCGCATGAAGCAGAACACCTGAAGAAAATCGACCTCAAACTGGTGGTTGTTGCCTAGACCGAACTCTACGGGGGATAAACAGTCTCACAGGCAAAGCGGAGGGCTGCGATGAAAGCGGTGATTTTTACCCTGATTTTGCTGCTGGCACAGGCCGTAACGGCGCAAACCACAGCCATTGAAATACGCCATGAAAATGGTGATGTACTCACCATTCAGCGACTGGCGGATGGTGAAGTCTGGGGTTCTCTGTTCCTAAGTGACCGGATGACGGCGAGCTTCGCCGGCCATGAATTGATTGTGCTGCAGATCGATGGTCATCAACCGGTCAAGCTGGAACAGGGTTTCCGCTCCTGTGGCGCGCCAGCCCCCAAACCACAGCAGGTGGTCTACCAGTTTGAACAGTCTGAGTCCGAATGGGCTTTAAGCGGGACCGAGTCACCGCAGACCGATGTGCTTAAACTGCTGGGATGGGACCGCGATCAGTATCAGACCCTGCATGCCGACAGGCGGCCTGAAGTAGTCGATTTTCCGATTGATCCGGGCGAAAGTCTGAGTGAGCAGTTGCCCGGGGCCGGTCAAATCAGTTTCCGTTATGTGACTGACCGTGGTGAGCAGCGCGAGTCGATATTCCAACTCGCGCCGCATCAGCACATCCTCGAAAAGTTGCTACCCTGATTACCAGTTCAGATTGAGGCCCACATAGACACTGCGGCCCAATCCAGGCAGACGCTCGCCCACGGCGATATCCTCATTGCCGCTGACACGGTTATAACCGCCCAGATGATTCCGGTATTTGCGGTCGAACAGATTGTTAATACCGCCCTCAACCTGTAAGGATTGGCTCAGCTGATATTCACCGCTCAGGTTAAAAATGGCATAGCCTGAGGTTTCTTCCTCTTCATTTTCAGCCGAGACCTGGTTTTGTTCGGCGACAGTGACGGCCTCGACACCGATGCGCCAGTCGGGCTCGATGTAGCTCAGTTGCGTTCTCGCGGTGAGCGGCGCAATGCGATAGAGGTTGTCATTGGTATCACGACGCTTACCACGCACATAACTGACAGTGCCATCGAGTTGCCAGTGATCGGTCAAAGCCCACAGCCAGTTGGCATCAATACCGTAAAGCTTGGCGTCGACGTTGTCGTATTCCAGCGGTGTGCCGGATTCCGGACTCATCATATTGCTGACCATTATCGCCGCCGCATTGTCGGTCTCCACCCCCTGAATGTAATCATTGACGTGGTGATAGAAGACACGTGGAGAAACGGCAAATCGTGGCGTGTGCCAGTCGAGGCCTATCTCAAACTGGTAGGCAGTTTCCGGGTCCAGATCGACATTACCGATGTAATTCTTGCCATCAGCGAGGCCGGAAGTCGCCTGTAGCGGCAACCACAGGTAGCGCTCCTGGTAGCTGGGTGCACGTTGTTTACGGGCGAAACCGAGTTCCAGATCCAGAGAAGAGCTCAGATTGCGGGTAAAGGTCATGGCGATATCAGCCAGGGTGTCATCCTGACTGCGATCGCTGCTGTTAAAATTATTACGCAGTGTGGCTACTGGCATCATCATGCCGGCCATGCTGCTGTCGACATCATCGGCGTCCATTGTGACATGGGTCAGGCGCAGACCGGACTGCATTTGCCAGTCATCACTGAGGGCACCGGTCCATTCTGCAAAGGCGCTGAGCCGGTCCCGCTCTACCTCATTGAAATTACGAACAAAGAACATCGCATTGGTCGGATCGGAAATATCGGCATTGTGTTCCGCACTGTCGGCATCAAAACCAAATGCCCAGCCGCCCTGGCTATAACCCAGCTCAATGCCTTTGGCGAGCACATCGGTATCATTCTGACGGAACATCATATTGCGCGGACGCAGGCTGAAATTATCCATTCGGTGATACACGTCCTGATAGTTCAGCCTGTCAGTGATTTCACCACCATTATTCAGTGTGTGGCGAATTCCGGTATTAAAGGTTTCGCCGCGAATGGCCATGATGTCCATCGGCAGGGCCGGTGTGCCGGTTTCGCCGGTGTCGAGATGCTTCATATCAAAATCGATTTC
>JABURN010000239.1 GCA_014762585.1 Methylophaga sp. | reverse complement strand
GATCCGGATGTCGGGATTCAGTGCCGATTCAGCTTTGAGATCCTATTCTGGGGCTTGCTGGTTCTGCCGGCCATCATGCTGCTGACCGATCAGCCGGTCTGGTTCCTGATCCAAGAAACCTTGCTGACTCCTGCCGCACTGACCTGGATGTTACTGGCCTCGGTCTGTCATGCATTTTGTTATACCGCTTTTTATAAGAGCTTCTCTTTGATCGGTGTCAGCCGCGGTGAGGCCATCGGTAACCTCTACGGTGTGTTTGCCGTGATTTTTGTTGCCATAGTGACGTTGGAATTACCGGAGTGGTATTTTCTCGTCGGTTTGGTATTCACCATCGTAGGCAGTTTTGTGATGTTTCGTGAACCTGCCGAGGCTGTTGCCGAGTTGCGTTCGGTCACGGAAAACGCGGGGTAGCCATGAAGCTGCATCACAAGGGCTACATGCTGGTTTTGCTGGAACAACAGCAGATTGAATGGGATGACAGGCTGATCGAGCTCGCCATGCAGGAATACGAACTTGAGGGCCGCTACTGGCTCAACCATTTTCGTATCATCCTGGATGAACTGGCTTCTGCCGGATTGATCACCCGTGAGGATCATCGACTTGATACGGTGACGGACAGGTTGATATTCCAGTATGCTTTGTCCGGATTTGGCCGTCAGCGCATGCGTGATACTGGCCTGCTGTAACGGTAACAGGGAAGTGAGGACGACCTCACCGCTCCATTTTCTGCGGGGACGACCCCATAAAGGAGTCAACAATGGCCTGGTTAGTTCTGTTTATTGCGGGTTTGCTCGAAGTGGTCTGGGCAGTGGGGCTGAAATATTCTGACGGTTTTACCCGTCTCTGGCCGAGTCTGTTTACCATCGTGACCATGTTGCTGAGCTTCTGGCTGCTGGGACTGGCAATGCGATCTCTGCCAGTCGGTACAGCCTATGGCGTCTGGGTCGGAATTGGTGCCGTGGGCACGGTGATTTACGGCATTATGTTTTTATCCGAGCCGGCGGGGTTTATCAGAATGCTCAGTGTCGGGTTAATCCTGACAGGTATTGTGGGTTTGAAAGTATCAACCTGAGCGGTTGTCAGTAAAGGAGCTGAATATGTCAGATTTCTGGGGCTATGCAGGGGCCGATGTGCTGGCCTTGATTGTGATCTCGTCGCTCAGTGCGTTGGCTTTGTACCATGCACGGATATTTGTCAGTCGCATGTGAAAGTCTGACATGCTTGAGCTGCAGCCAAGTTGAGTATCAAACGGCAGCATGTCATGCTCAACTAAAAGTCTGACTGATAACAAGGGCATTCGAGATGAATGACGGACAACCGTCTGCAATGGCCAACAATAGCGAATCTGACAAAGAGCTCAATGCCCGGGACTATTCACTTCATCGTAGTATCAACTGGACCGGGGCTTTCTGGGTCGCCAGCGGTGTCCCGGCGCTGGTTCTTTTCTCGATGGGTGCCATTGCTGCAACGGTAGGCAAACCTGCCTGGTTAGTCTGGGTTGTTTCCATCAGTTTTGGTTTTATTCAGGCTTTCACTTACGCTGAAATCGCCGGTTTGTTTCCCCATAAAACGGGGGGAGCCTCTGTTTATGGCTCAATCGCCTGGGTCAACTATTGTAAATTGATCGCGCCACTGTCCATCTGGTGCAACTGGATTGCCTGGGGGCCGGTTCTGGCTATCGGTTCTGGTCTGGCAGCGGGGTATATTCTCACCGCGCTTTTTCCGCCGGACGCCGTTATCAATACCTGGCAAATCACGCTTCTTGATCTGAGTGCACTGAAAGCGGGGCTGACATTACGTATTAACGCCACCTTTATCATCGGTGCCTCACTGATGATTATTGTATTTGCTATTCAGAACGGCGGTATTTTGCGCTCTGCCAGAGCCACCATGATCCTCGGCCTGACCAGTCTTATCCCCTTGATGATACTCGCGCTTGTCCCCCTGATTACCGGCGATATGCCCAGTGAGCACTTTTTCCCGTTGGCACCGTTGGGCTATGACACTGAGGGGCATGTTATCGATGGTGAGTGGAACCTGGATGGCTGGGTGTTGATGGCGGGGGGGCTATTCATTGCAGCGTGGTCAACTTATGGCTTTGAAACCGCGGTCTGTTATACCCGGGAATTTAAAAATCCCAGAACAGATACGTTCAGAGCGATTCTGTTTTCCGGCTTACTCTGTATTGTGGCTTTCACGCTCATACCACTGGCTTTTCAGGGGCATCTCGGCCTGGGTCAGATGACTGAACCTGAGACATTCAATACGGCAGGACAGGTGATTGAAGCTGCTGAATACGATGGTATGCTCGCTGCCGATATTTACAGTGGTATCGGTGTTGCAAAAGCACTGGCCAGTATAGTCGGTGGCAGTGGTTTTATCGCTAACCTGTTTGTGGTCATGCTGGTTTTGGCCTTGTTGCTGTCCATCATGACGACGATGTCGGGCTCCTCAAGGACCCTGTGTCAGGGTTCTGTGGATGGGCTCTTGCCCAGATATCTGTCGAAAGTGAATGAAAACGGGGCCCCCACCAGGGCGATGTGGACTAATCTGATTATCAATCTGATGTTGCTCAGTATGTCCGACTATGTCTTTCTGCTGGCCGCTTCCAATGTTGGCTATATCATTTTCAACTTTTTGAATCTCAATGCCGGTTGGATCCATCGACTGGATCGCTCCAACTGGGATCGTCCCTACAAGGCGCCAACACTTTTAATTGCGGCAGGTACCGTGCTCGCCTATATCAACATGCTGCTGATGGGGCTGGGTGCCAACGTCTGGGGTGCCGGCACGCTGCTTAGCGGGTTGATTGTTGCCAGTTTGATTATCCCGATATTCCTGTGGCGACATTATGTTGTCGACAAAGGTCGGTTTCCTAAAGCCATGCTTGAAGATATTGATTTGAGCGATGCGAATTACACCAGTAGACGGGCAGGCTTCCTGCCCTATATGGCGTTAACAGGTGGCGCTTTAATGCTGATTATTGGCAGTATTTTGAACTGACCCGCTTTATATTCCTGATTTCTCCCGGTTTATCCCTGACTCCTCACAAACAAATCCTGCTCTGATGCCTGTTTCTACTCCCTAGGAGGTAACCCCTCTTAGGAATTGTTGAGCCACTTTCCAGTTTAGACAATAGCGTTGCCAACACTCACTAAAAGGGAGAAATATAATGGCACGCGATCCAAAACACGATATTTTGTTTGAGCCGATTCAAATCGGTCCCAAAACACTCCGGAACCGTTTTTATCAGGTTCCTCATTGTATCGGCGCAGGATCCGACAGACCCGGTTTTCAGGCTGCACACCGTTCAATGAAAGCGGAAGGCGGCTGGGCGGCGATGAATACGGAATACTGCTCGATCCATCCTGAATCTGACGATACCCACCGTCTCTCAGCACGTATCTGGGACGAAGGCGATGTTCGCAACCTGCGAGCGATGACCGACGAAGTCCACAAATATGGCGCATTGGCCGGTATCGAAATGTGGTACGGCGCCGCGCATGCACCGAATATGGAAAGCCGCGCAACACCGCGTGGCCCAAGTCAGTTCGCATCAGAATTCGAAACCCTGAGTTACTGTAAAGAAATGGACCTTGATGATATCAAGATGGTCCAGCAGTACTACGTTGAGGCAGCTTATCGTGCCCGTGATGCCGGTTTCGACATCGTTTACGTCTACGGTGCGCACTCCTATTTGCCACTGCAGTTCCTGAACCCTTACTACAACAAGCGCACTGACGGTTATGGCGGCAGCCTGGAAAACCGTGCCCGTTTCTGGGTTGAAACACTGGAAAAAGTCCGTAAAGCGGTGGGTGATGATTGTGCGATTGCGACTCGTTTTGCCATCGATACCATTTACGGTCCGGACCAAATCGAAGTTGAAGAAGACGGTATCAAATTCATCGAACTGGCTGATGACTTCATCGACCTGTGGGATATCACCGTAGGTGACATCGCCGAATGGGGTGAGGATGCCGGTCCGTCACGTTTCTACCAGCAAGGTCATACCGTTCCCTGGGTTGAGCATGTAAAACGTGTCTCTAAAAAACCGGTTCTGGGTGTTGGTCGTTATACAGACCCTGAAAAAATGACTGAGATCGTCACCAAAGGTGTTGTCGACATCATTGGTGCGGCCCGTCCGTCCATTGCTGACCCGTTCCTGCCGAAGAAAATTGAAGAAGGTCGCTACGACGATATCCGTGTCTGTATCGGTTGTAACGTCTGTATCTCCCGTTGGGAAATCGGTGGTCCGCCAATGATCTGTACTCAGAATGCCACAGCTGGTGAAGAGTACCGTCGTGGTTGGCACCCTGAAAAATTTGCCAAAGCCGGCTCGGAAGATTCGATTCTGGTTGTCGGTGCCGGACCTTCCGGTTCAGAAGCGGCCCGTGTCCTGATGGAACGTGGCTATACCGTTCACTTGTACGACAAAGCCGAAAAAATCGGTGGTCATGTGAATCAGGTCGTAACGTTGCCGGGTCTTGGCGAGTGGGGTTATCACCGTGATTACCGTGAAACTCAGCTCAACAAACTGGTTAAAAAGAACAAGCACAATGTGATTGCGCTGGGCCAGAAACCGCTGACTGCTGACGATGTGCTGGAATACGGTGCTGAAAAAGTCGTTATCGCTACCGGCTCTCACTGGACCACTGATGGTGAGAACTGTCTGACTCACGCGCCGATTCCTGGTGCCGATGCGTCTCAGCCTGAACAGCTGACTCCAGAGCAGGTTCTGTCTGGCGAGAAGAAAATTGGCAAACGCGTCGTGATTCTGAGTGCTGATAGCTATTTCATGACACCGAGCCTGGCTGAAAAACTGGCTTCAGAAGGTCATGAAGTGACCATCGTGGCTGGTGTGCATCTGGGTAACTACATGCACTTCACGCTGGAATATCCAAACATGATGCGTCGTCTGCATGAACTGGGCGTTGAAGAAATCGGCGATCACTTCTGTACCCGTATCGAGAAGAACCGTCTGGAAATCTACAACATGTGGGGTGATGGTTCTAAACGTAGCTATCGCGGTCCTGGTGTTTATCCTCGTGAAGAGAATAAAACCCACAGATGGCTTGAGTTTGATTCATTAGTACTGGTCACCGGACGCAAGTCTGACAATGCCCTGTACAAAGAGCTCAAAGAGCGTCAATCAGAATGGGAAGAAAACGGTATCAAGGGTGTTTACCTGATTGGTGATGCCGAAGCGCCTCGTCTGATTGCTGATGCCACCTTCACCGGTCAGCGTATCGCAAGGGAAATTGAGGAAGAAAATCCACAATATCCTCTGCCGTACAAACGTGAAACCGTGGCATGGGGCACCCCGCACAAGCCGGGTGGTAACCATGAGATCGAATACAAGATCTAGTCAGTAAATGGTTATGTGCTGCCACCGTTGTGTGGCAGCACATCCCACTAACCTCCGCACTCATTATTCCTATTCCAAGCTGGCAGGTGTGTCATGAACGAAGCACAAGAAATTACCCGAATTCTGTTCCAAGATTTTCAGACTTCATCCATTTATCTGTTTTATGCCATTGGCTATTCGGCCATCGCGGTTTTTCTCTATGGCTGTTATGTCCAGGTGAGAAAATATCGTCGCGGAAAGCCGGATGCGGCATGGGGTGAATTCCTTTCCCGTTTCTGGGACATGGTCAAAACCATGATGACGCATCGCACCATAAAACGTCGCGATACAGCGGCGGGTAAAGCGCATGCAGGTATTTTTTTCGGCTTTGTTCTGCTGTTCATCGGGACAGCCACTATTACGCTGGAATATGACATTCTCGAACCCTTGTTCGGGATTACTTTCTGGTACGGCGATTTCTATCTGTGGTTTTCGCTGATATTGGATATTTCAGGCCTGGCGGCTATTGCCGGCCTGGTATACATGATGTATCGCCGTAAATGGCTCAAATTACCAAAACTGGATTACACACGTCCCGATCGCGAACCAGGCGATCCGGATTACGACCGCAGTGCCTATCGTCGAGAAGACTGGGCATTCCTGTGGGTTTTTATCACTATTCTCATTACCGGTTTTCTGCTGGAAGCGTCCCGCCTGATTTGGCTGATGGATGACCCGACCGTGTGGGAATACCGCTGGTGGTCGCCGGTTGGCGCAAGCATTGCGCACCTGTTTCATGGTCTCAGTATGGGGCCGGAGGCAGCAGGCGATTTCCGTACCGGCCTGTGGTGGTTCCACGGTATCCTGGCGCTGGCTTTCGTTGCGCTGATTCCTTTCACCAAAGTCAAACATATCTTCACTGCCTCAGCCTCGCTGATGTTCAAAGATCCGATGGCTGGACGACGCCTGCCTATGGTGCCTGAAGATCAGGAAGAAATTGGCGTCAAAACGATTACCGATCTGACCTGGAAGAACCTGCTTAATCTTGATGCCTGTACCAAGTGTGGTCGTTGCCACGAAGCCTGCCCGGCTAATGCGGTAGGTGCGCCATTGTCGCCAAGAGATGTGATTCTGTCTCTGCGTGAGTTTGCCAACAACGCACTGGAGAAAAAAGAGTTGCCTGAAGAGGCAGAGCTGGATGTGCATGGCAAGGATGTCGGACAGGTATTTATGGAGACGCTGTGGTCCTGTCGAACCTGTCTGGCCTGCGTCGAGATCTGTCCGGTTGCTGTCGAGCATGTACCGATTATTGTGCAGATGCGCCGTAAATTAGTGGACGAAGGCAATATGGAACCGATCCTGCAAAAAACCCTGCAGTCGGTCCACAAAAACGGCAACTCCATGGGCGAGTCTAAACGTAAACGTGCCCGCTGGACCAAAGAATTACCGTTCACCATTAAAGATGCCCGTAAAGAGCCCGTCGATATCATGTGGTTTGTGGGTGACTATGCCTCATTCGATCCTCGCAACCAGGTCGTCACCAAATCCTTTGCCAAATTGATGCGTCAGGCAGGGGTAGATTTCGGACTGCTGTACGAAGCCGAAATGAATGCGGGTAATGATATACGTCGTGTCGGTGAGGAGGGGCTGTATGAGTTCCTCGCCAACAACAATATCAGCACATTAGAGCAATGTGACTTCAATTCTATTGTGACTACGGATCCACACTCATTTAACACCATCAGGAATGAATATCCTGACTTTGGCGGTGAGTTTGAAATTCAGCATTACACCACTGTTCTCAAGCAGCTGTTTGAGGAAGGCAAACTGAAAATCAAGAAAAAACTCGACTACCGAGTTACTTTCCATGACCCGTGTCATCTGGGCCGCTATAACAAAGGTTACGACGCGCCGCGTGAATTGATTGAAATGATTGGCTGTGAGCTGGTTGAAATGGATCGCAACAGGGATAACTCATTCTGTTGTGGCGCGGGTGGCGGCCGAATCTGGATTCCAGATCCTGTTGGTCTGGAGAAGCCGTCAGAAAACCGTATCCGCGAGGCTGGAGAAATCGATGATCTGGATGTGTTTATCGTCTCCTGTCCGAAAGATCTGACCATGTTTGAAGATGCACGTAAAACAGCCGGTTTTGAGGACAAGTTCGTCGTGAAAGAGCTGATTGAACTGATCACGGAATGTGTTGAGTTCGATGCTGAAGAGCCTGAAGATGATGACACAGCAGCAGCTTGAATTAGCGGTGCCGGAATCAGCTGAAGAGCTGGTTTCGGCAGCCATTGAACTGGCTGATATATACAGTGCTGCTGCCGTTTATGACATCGCAGACAGCGGTCAACGGGATGGTCTGAAACAAATTCTCTGTGGTCGACGTCGTGATGTGCTCAAGCTGGCTCGCTGGGAGCACACACCGGCTACAGTGCTCGCTTTGCTGGCTGGTCTTGATGATGACGCTGTCCGCTTGAGAGTGGAGAAGAACCCGGCAACTCAGAGTCAGACCCTGGCCGAGATCTTCAACAGTCAGGACAGTCAGGAACTGATTGGCCTGATTGCCCAACATGGCCACACGGCTGCTGACGTTCTGCTCACTATTGTGGAACAGAGCAGTGTTGCAAATATTATCCGGGCGGTGACGAAGAACCCCAATGCCAGTGCTGAAGTGCTGAGCGTGGTGGAAGCCCGTTTCGGTAATAAGTTTGATGCGGAATTGGCCTCGCATGCCAATACGCCTGCCAGCATTCTGCATAAGCTTTATGGACGCGGCAATCACTTTGTTCAAGCGGCTGTCGCGGCTCATGCACATTGTCCACAAGATATCCTGGAACAGGCGGTCAGACATGAAGATGTCGTGGTGGTCAGACATGCGGCAGGCAATCAGATATTAGCTTCAAGGTTGCTTGCCTATCTTGCTGCTCATCCCGATTACTCGGTGCGTCGTGCGATTGCCGGTCAACAGCGGCTGTCCAACTCATTAGTTAAAGAGCTTGCTCAGGACAGTTCTGATTATGTCAGAAGAGCTGTTGCCGCCAGGCAAAACCAGTCAGCAGAGATCATCGAATTATTGATTCACGACGCAGACCGATGGGTCCGGCAGTGGGTCGCACTCAGTCCGAAATTAACATCACAACAACTGCACATACTGGCTGCTGATGAAGATAAGGAAGTGCGACGCGCCGTGGCAAGAAATACCAAAACACCAGAAGAACTCTTGAAGCAGCTCTCACGTGACAAAGAGGTCTGGGTACGTGCCGCGGTTGGCAATCAGTCCAATACCGCTCCGGAGGTGCTCGCTTGTCTGGCTGAAGAGAAAGAAATCGATATTCTCGCTGCAGTCGCTCACAACCCCAGCGCCAGACAAACCACACTAGAAAGTATGGTCCGCTCACCGGTCGCGGACGTCCGCAGGGGTGTTGTCACCAATAAAAGCGCAAAGCGCGAGACGCTGCTGCCGTTACTAGAAGACCCTTTTTATCTGAACCGACTTTTGCTGGTACAGAATCCGGCGCTTCACAAAGAGGACAAATGGTCCCTGCACGAAGATCCGGACCCGGCAGTCAGGTTCACCCTGTTTTCCTGGTTTTCCAGGCAATACCAGCAGTGAAATCACTGCACAAAAAGCTGATGTAGACAGCAAATTAGGAGAAATAGCATGAAAATTTTAGTTGCAGTCAAAGAAGTTGCATCGCTCGATGATGACTTTGAAATTCGTGACGACCAACTGGATGTGGATGAGGATTTCCTGCTTTATGACCTGAACGAATGGGATGACTTTTCGTTAGAAGAGGCCATGAGCATCAAGGAAAGATCAGACACCGAGGTGGAAGTGGTTGTTGTCTCTGTCGGACCTGACAGGGTCGAGGAAAGTCTCAGAAAATGTCTGGCTAAAGGGGCTGATCGTGCGATCAGAGTCTGGAGTGATGAGATGGAGGGTTCTGACTCAATTACGGTAGGACGCATTCTCGCCGCTGTTGCCGAACAGGAAAAACCGGACATGATCTTTGCCGGTGTTCAGTCATCTGATAATGCCGATGCCTCTACCGGTATTTCACTCGCATCCTATCTGAACTGGCCGCATGCAGCAGTTGTAGCTGGCCTTGATTACACTCCGGGCAGCAGCAAAGCGGTTGCCAGCAGAGAACTGGAAGGTGGCCTGGGGCAGGAAGTTGAAATCAGTTGTCCTGCCGTACTGACAATTCAACTGGGCATCAACACGCCACGCTATGCCTCCCTCAGAGGTATCAAACAGGCTGCAGCTAAACCGATTGATGAACTGAGTCTGTCCGATCTTGGTTTGTCAGCTGAAGAGGTTGGCGTCGACGCCACATTCGCGCATGTTCGTCGCATGTATATCCCAGAAAAAGGTATGGCCACGATGATCGACGGCACACCGGCAGAACAGGCAGCGAAACTGGCAGAAATTATTAGAGAATTCAAGGGAGAAGTGTAATGAAAACCATCCTTGTAGTGGCAGAAAGTCGCCAAAATGAACTGCGTCCAATCTCACTTGAAGTGATTACGGCAGCACAGGATATTCGACAAGCTGATGACAAAGTCGTGGTAGCGATTATTGGACAGCAATCGGAAAACTATCTGAGTGATTTATCACTGAGTGGCGTTGATGAGGTTGTCGCAGTCAAGGTCAACTCTGAAGACTTTGATGCAGATATCCATGAAGCGGCCGTGACATCGTTGATGGAAACCTACACACCTGAAGTTGTATTGCTTCCTCATTCCGTTGACAGCCTGGGTTTTGCAGCCACTTTGGCACGCAAAGGTAACTACGGTTTTGCGACCGACGTGTTCAAGCTGGCTTATGACGGTGATGACCTGGTCGTGACCCGTGCCGGTTACAACGAAAAAGTCCATGTTGAAATGGATTTCCCCGGTAAGGACTGTGTGATTCTGACTGTGCGTGCCAGTGTCTTTAAAGCAGCTGAAGAGGCGGGTAGCCCGAATACCAGCAGTGTGGACATGACCAGTGTCGGAAGTCGTTCTCAGAACGTGCGTTATGTCGAGCCGGAAGGCGCCGATGATATTGATATCACCACAGTGGACTTCATCATGTCGATTGGCCGCGGTATTGGTGAAGAAAGTAACGTGGATGAGTTCCGTGAAATGGCAGACCTTTCAGGCGCGACTTTGTGCTGTTCTCGTCCAATCGCGGACTCCGGGTGGCTGCCTAAATCCAGACAGGTTGGCCAATCAGGCAAAGTTGTCGGTAACTGTAAGCTTTATGTCGCCATGGGTATCTCAGGTTCTATTCAGCACATGGCAGGTATGAAGCATGTTCCGACCATTGTCGCGGTTAACACCGATCCTGGTGCTTCCATTTTCACCATTGCCAAATATGGCATTGTCGGCGATATCTTCGAAATCGAAGAAGAGCTGCGGACGCATTTTGAATAACCCTGTTTTGAAAATCACACGGGCGGGAATCTCTCCTGTCCGTGTGATGCCATAAAGGACTTAAAACATCATGACCACTGATTTGAGCGGGGCTGTAACCAGACCGGACCTGGATGGTAGCGGTATGAAAATTGGCATAGTTCGTTCCAGATTTAATCAGACGGTGGGGGATGGTCTCCTGTCTGCCTGCCTGGCACAACTCAGAGACAGTGGTGTGGCAGAACTGGATATCGTCATCAAGTCGGTGCCCGGTGCCCTGGAAATTCCATTCATGGTCAACGAACTCGCTCTCAGTGGCAGTTTTGACGGCCTGATTGCCTTAGGTTGCATCATCCGTGGTGAAACCTATCATTTCGAGGTCGTTGCTAACGAATCGGCAAGATGTTTATCCAATATCCAGATTGATACGGGTGTGCCTCTCGCCAATGCGATCCTCACTGTCGAAAATCAGGAGCAGGCAGAACAGAGGATGACAATCAAAGGCGCCGAATCAGCCCAGGTTGCCATCGAAATGGTGCATGAACTGCGTAGCCTGGGGCAGCTCTAGCTGACACTCCCAACTTTATTCCCGTTTTTCTCCAGTTTCAGCCAGGGTACTGAAGCGTCGAGTTCTGCACGCCCAACAGCTACTCTAAAAGGAGTACGCCATGATGGGAATTTCCGCATAGGTCTGATTCCGATAAGTTTTTCCTAAGCTTACATTTTTGTTACAGCCGGAGTCAGAGCCATGAGCCAATCTACCCAACCCATCGAAGCCGCCGATGCGGCAGTTACCCGTAACTCAGTGCTGAACGAACGCCATCGCGAGCTTGGTTGCAAGCTGGATGACGTTATCTGGGGTATGCCTATCCCGCAGCATTACCATACTGACCCGCATGAAGAGGTTATCGCGGTCAGAACCCGTGCTGGTCTCTATGACGTTTCAGCGTTGAATATCGTTAATGTCAGTGGTCCTGCAGCACTGAAAGTGCTGGATCAACTGGTCGCTATTGATGTGACCGAACTTGAGCCGGGCACATCCCGACTGGCAGCCGAGGTCAATGAGGAGGGCGCGCTGGTCGATGACATCATGATCATCTGTGATGCCAAGGACACATACCGCATTTCACATGGCGGCGGCTGTACTCAGGAAACGCTGGCCAGACTGGCTGAAGGCCAGGATGTGACGATTGAGCAGGACCACGACGTCCATATCCTGTCGTTGCAGGGACCGCGGTCCGTTGATGTTCTGGACCCTGAAGTCGATGTTGATCTCGCCCGCCTGCCGTATTTCAAACATGTCGAAACCCAGTTGTTCGGTCGTGATGTGATCATCGCCCGTGGCGGTTATTCCGGTGAACGCGGTTATGAAGTCTACTGCCGCGGTGAGGATGCGGTTCATATCTGGGACATGATCCTGGAGAAAGGTCATCGTTATGGTGTGATTGCCGCTTCCTGGGACTCACTGGATTTGACCCGGGTTGAGGCGGCGCTGCTGTTCTATCCCTTTGATATGCCCGAGGGCGATACCACCCCTTGGGAAGTCAATATGCACTGGTGTGTGGATCTGAACAAAAAAGGCGACTACATCGGTAAGCAGGCCCTGCTCAAACTGAAAGGCCGTGAACGCTTCAAGCAGGCCGGTCTGGTCTGTCAGAGCAGTGAAGCGATGCCTGAGGGCGCCAAAATTATCAAAGATGGTAAAGAAATCGGCGTGGTCACCAGCGCCAGCTTCAGCCGTTACCTGATGAAGTCGATTGCCATGGTGCACATCAAACCGGAATTCTCCCAAATCGGCACTCAGGTAGTGGTTGCCGCGGAGACACCGGTCAAAGCCCATGTCGTCAAGACACCTTTCTACGACCCGATGCGTCTGCGTACTCATCCCGAACAATAGTAGTCACCCTGCCTGGCATGTCACAGGGAAGTGGCAGGGGCAACAAGATGAGGAAAAAGCAATGGAAAGAGGATATTGGATCAGAAGCAAACCCCTGTATGACTCACTGGTCTGGAAGCAGCATGCGACCGGCCATGTTGTCATCGCTGAAGGTGACGGGGGCATTGCTGTACTGAAGTTATTTCAACAAATGTGTCCCCGTGAGCCAATCAAGTTGTTGTTTGCCGACGACGCGTCGGCATCAAAGAAATACGCTGACATCATTACCAAGCTGGTACCGGAAGGTCTGCAGGTCTGTGAGTCAGGCGAGGCCGTGCTGGCTGCACTCAGGGAGCAATTACCTGATTGTCTGATGGGCACACAGTTTTATGTTGCCGGAAGCGAAGCTTTCATCTGGGCAGTGCTTGATGAACTGAAAGTCTTCGGTGTTCAGGACCGTAATGTAGAAAAAGAACTGAGCGGTACCCTCGCCAGATCGGTCTACTGCGTTCACTGCAAAACCACCGATAAAAATGTGCATCACAGTATTCATCAATGCAGCGGCTGCGGTCGCCATCTGTTTGTTCGCGACCATTTCTCACGCCGTCTGGGCGCCTATATGGGCGTCATGGTGGATGCTGAGGAACCGGGCAATATCCCGGCAGCAGAGGAGATTTATCCATGAGTGTATTAAATGTAAAAGTGGCTGAAGTGGAACAGGTGACTGAGGTCGTCAAGCACTTCACCCTGGTTCAGGAAAATGGTGAGCCTTTGCCGCATTTTTCCGGTGGCAGTCACGTCGTGGTGTCGATGGATATCAACGGCCGGATTCACCGTAATCCCTATTCACTGATGGGCTCGACCGCCAACTCAGACAGTTACCACATATCGGTACGCAAGCAGGAAAACTCTCGTGGTGGCTCGGTTTATATGCATGAACAGGTGAAGCCGGGTACTCGTCTGCAGATCACCTATCCTGTCAATCTGTTTGCGATTTCCAAGCTCGGCCGCCGGCATATTCTGATTGCCGGTGGTATCGGCATCACGCCATTCATGTCACAGATTTCCGATCTGAACCGCCTAGGTTATGACTATGAACTGCATTATGCCTACCGTTCGCCCGAGCACGCCGCATTCCGTGAGCAATTACAGGAAATGTGCGGTGATCGCGTTCACTTTTATGTCGACAGTGAGGGCGAACGTCTGGACATACCGGAACTATTGAGTCACCAGCCGCTGGGCACTCATGTCTACACCTGTGGCCCCGAACCCATGGTCAAGGCTTTACACCTGCATGCAAAAAACCTGGGCTGGCCGGATAACCATGTACACAGCGAAGAGTTCACGGCACCGCCTTCAGGTGATGAGTTTACCGTCGAACTGGCGCTGAGCGGCATGGAAGTCACTGTGCCGGGTGATATGAGCATGCTTGAAGCCATGGAAGAGGCCGGTGCCGAGCCACCGTTCCTGTGCCGTGGCGGTGCCTGCGGACGCTGCGAACTGGAGGTGGTGTCCTGCGACGGCGTGATTATGCATAACGACCATTACCTGTCCGACCATGAAAAGGCCGAAGGCAGAAGCATTATGCCGTGTGTATCACGGGCCAAGTGCTCAAAACTTGTGGTCAACCTTTGAGGAATAAGTGATGAATATGGCTAAGACTATCGCATTTAAACAAGAGACATTCCGCGACGACTACAGCTACAGCAACTCTGCGGAAGCGATTCGCCGTTTCCCGTTCCCGTTTGCTGAAGACGAATACATGTACAGCGTCAATATCGAACAGCATACCCCTGGTGCGCCGGGTTCCGTGTTTGAGCATGCGATCGATATTGATGAACATTATCTGGCCGAATGTGAGGACAGACGCATCACGCTGGAGAATGATCCCGGCCGCTACATTGCGCTGCCACATATGATGGATGCGCAATGGGATATGGTCGAACTGGTGATGGAATCTCTGTCCCGGGACTATCCGGATTTATTTGAGCTGACCAGAGATGGCGATAACTGGCACTGGGTTAACAAACCGCTGGGTATCGATCAGAAGTTTGTATTCGGTGACGAATCAACCCTGCCAATGGAGCCATTCGAGTACGTTGGTCGCCAGGTCCAGGGTGACTGGGTGGTGATGGATCAGCGCGATGATGATCTGTTTGCAGATATGGGCATTATCACCAGTCAGGCTGACTGGTCACTGGCATTTGATGCCGGTATGTCTTTCAAGGAATGGCATGGTCCCGTGCCGCAAGCGAATGAGCTGGGTATTTTTGACCGCGCGCTGAAATACCTGCTGCACCTGCAGTATGGCAGCCCGGTACGCCGTCTGAACTGGACCATGACGGTGAATCCACGTCTGGATACCTCTCCTGAAGAATATCCTCTGTGGGGACCGGACAATGTGTCAGTCACTGCGGACAATGTGGGCCAAAAAGTGCATCTTCGGGTCGAGTTACAAGCCCTGTTCAGATTGCCGCGCAGCAATGCCATGGCTTTCAGCATTCGCGGTTATCTGGCCAGCATCGATGATCTGAAAACCTATCCTCGCTGGGCCAAACGTCTGCGTCGTGTGTTGACCAACCTGCACCCTGATTTATCCGAGTACAAAGGCCTCGATAACTATCGTCAGCTCGTGATTGATTATCTGGCACCAATGGATGATGGCGCAGAGCTTGAGTTGGGAACCCATCCTGAATAAAGAAAAGAATTTGATTTGTAGTTAGGGGTAAACAATCACCAACCAAGAGGAAGGATTTAAGAATGAGAAAATTATTACTTACGATGGCGATGGCGGGTACCGCATTGTCTGCAAACACCGTGGTTCACGCTGAAGAGGTGTCACCGCACAGCTTTAGTTCCAATGTAGGACTTTTCAGCTCCTATGTATTCCGTGGTATTGACTACACAGACGAAGACGTTGCTCTGCAGGGCGGTTTCGATTACGCGCATGCCAGTGGCTGGTATGCCGGCGTGTGGGCTTCCACACTGGAAGAAGATTTGAATGTTGGCAACAGCATTGAAGTTGACTTCTATGGAGGTTACTACCATCAATTTACAGAAGACTTTGCCGTCGATGTTGGTTTGCTTCAGTTCTATTACCCAGACCGTGAGAAAGTGCCAGGTCTGAATGGTGGTAGTGATGAAGATTTCGACACGACAGAAATTTATCTTGCAGCAACATGGAAATGGTTCACTGCCAAGTACAGTCGCACCTTAACTGACTGGGGTGGTGTAAACAACAACACAATGGGTGCTGATGCTAATGGTGATTCTAAAGGGACTGGCTATTATGAGTTGAACTTCGACTACGGCCTACCGATGGGTATCAATCTGACAGCCCATATCGGTCGTCTTGATGTGGAAAACTACAGCGATTATGACTACACCGACTATCTGATTGGTCTGAGCAAAGACCTGACCTTAGCCGGTTCAGAAGGCTGGACGGTAGGTGTTAACTATACCGACACTAATGCTGATGAAGACTGGTGGGGTGACAGAGGTGATGATCAATTCATCGCCTATATCTCTCGCAGCTTCTAACAAAGCTTAATGAAAAAGGAGCCACTGATGTGGCTCCTTTTTTTTGCCTGAAATAAGGAGGATGAAAATCGAGCTGATTTTCAATGCATGGACGGTGTATTGAGTATCTGATCAAGACCGTATTGCAGCGCTGAATAGTCATCGTTGCTGAGGTCAATAATCACGCCTTCCAGCGTTAACAGCTCATCGCTACCGGAAAAGATGCCTTTACCGCGTTCCATCACCCATTTCACTTTATTACTGCGGGTGAGAATACGGTAGATGATCTGAAAACTGCGTTGTTTGTTGATTTGATTCTGGACATGCTCCCAGACACGCTGTTGATCTTCAGGGTAAATGAGTTGCATGTAGTTAAAATGCAGAGAGTTAGTGATTTCATAGGGTTGGTATTCAGTCACTTCCAGACAACCTTCACTGACAAAGTCAAAAGTCCAGTTGCGGTCATTTTTGCAGCGGTAGAGCATGCAGGGAATGTTGGGCATGATCATGTCAGTCGCTGTGCGTGCATTGGCGCGCAGACCGGCTGAGGTGAGTTTCATGCGACTGATGTCGGTCAAAGTGCCGATGATACTGGTGCGTTCTCCCTTCAGACGGGAGATAGTTGAGGCTCGCATTTCAAACCATTGGGAACGACCATTCTTGGCGATGAGCCTCAACTCAAATTGACACTGCTGGCGCTTGCCCTCGGTCAATGCATTCAGCCTGGCTTCAGCCAGAGGAATATCCTCCGGATGAATATATGAAAACAAGGGTTTTTTGAGACTCTCCTCAGCAGTGTAATCGAGCAATCGTTGCCATGCGGGATTGAGGAAAATGAAAGTCTGCTCGACATCTATCTGAAAGATTATCTGCTCAATGCGATCGATCAGCATATGGTAGGTGAACTCGTCACCAGATGACTGAGCGACAGGCTCTATAGAAGACGATGTGGTGAATTGAAGCAGGAACTGGTTAGGCGCCTCTGCCGCTGCCAGTGGTGATAATGACATATGAACAGGGATTGTCGTACCATCGACATAGAGCATTCTGAGCATCATTGTTTCTGATGTTTGCTGGTCATCCTGTTCACTGAAGAGGTTGGTCAGTGTCTGATGACTGCTGGGGTGAACGAGGTTAGTGAGGGGCATGTCGGTGATAAAATCACGCATCCCGCTCATCCCCAACTCTTTCAGGAAGGCGTTATTGGCAAACTTGATGTTGTAGCCCTCGACAACCGCTGCAGGCGTGGACAGTTTGCTGGATATATCATGTCCCCAGGCAACATGGTCCAGTTTCCCCACAGAAAGATCAGCTGACAAACGGCGACGATGGATTTTTGGATATATATTAATGATAAGAATGGCTGAGAGAAAAACGGCGAGTACGGATGCCAGCATCGAAACATGGACTTTGAAGGGAGCGGTACTGTCCCACCAGAAGCCAAATACCAGGGCAAAAATGCCACTAAGCATGATTAGACAGAATAATAACAAGCTCATCACGACCACCTTTCATTTTTGTCATGCTTTGCTGAGGCGCAGATGACGATGGCGAGAAAAAAACGTATACTCGCCAGCTTGCTGAATAGCTTCAGCCGGCGCGCACTCTATGCCAAATTAATTATGTTGCTGCTGTGTATTGCAACCAGTGTTTTGCTGATGCAGGCAGGAACAATCTTTCTCCTCGATTATATCCCTTCAAGCCAGTCAGCTATAGATAAAGTTAATGAACAAAAGCTTTACTGGCATCGTCAGCTTTCTCATCTTCAAGCCATCGAGCTTCAAAAGGCAGAGACAACGTTTAAGTCGATGCAGCGTCATTTCCTCGACACCACAGATCCCGAGGTGCTATGGATGCTGCGTCAGGAAAACCCTGACATCCTTAAAGCTGTTCACAGAGTTGAAAGGGAGCAAAAGAACTTTGTTGATGTTGCGCAATTTAACCTGCGTGTGACAGCGCAATTGCGCGTGGCGGAGCGCGTCGCCAGTGCTTACGATGACCTTAGCGCAGCACTGCACAAAGATAGCAGTATTAAACAATCCATCATTGCTTTACTGCAGGCTATAAGCATGATTTTCGTGCTCAGCTGTATTCTGGTTTTGGCCGTCAGTGCCAGAAAATTACTGGTTGAGCGGCTGGATAACCTGATGGGCTTCATCCATGTGAAAACGGGGGAAAAGCCAAACCGGCGTGCAATAGATGAGTTCGCCGAGCTTGAGCACCGGGTGTCTGACTTATCTGCTCAAATGGAAAGCTACGAGTCAGAGGTGACCTGGGCGCACCGAACCAGTGAGCATATGCGGGGTTTGATTCGCGCCCAGGACTTCTTGCTACAGTTTATCGAGACGGCCAGTGAGGATGTTTTAAGCGAACGAACCTTGCTCAAGTTTCTTTATTCGCTTGAGAGGACCATGAGCTTCGTCAACGCAGCACTTATCTATACTGATGATGCTGCTGTGATTGCAAAAGAGAGAATCATCTTCTCTCACCATAAGCCACCCATTATCTCCAATAAGATATTCGACGAGCTGATGCAGTCGGGCGTATCTACATTTGACTATTTTTCTGCGGAAGATGAGGAGTTGACCTGCCTGGCCGTAACCTTCTCAGGCGTGAGTAATGGGGTCGGCGTATTGCTTGTCGAAATGGAGCAAGGCCGTTTTCTTGAAGACTCAGAGGTTAAAGTGCTTGAGATCACGGCCCGTTTGCTCTCCATGACAGCCAAATATCAGAGTCATGATGAAGAGGGAAGACGCCTGGCGGTGCTGGAGGAGCGAGCATCAATCGCGCGCGAACTCCACGACTCCCTGGCACAATCCTTATCGTTTATGAAAATCCAGGTTTCCCGACTTCAGTCTAAGGCCAATGACAGTGAGCTGGCACCGGTTGTACAAGAGCTACGAGAGGGGCTGGACAATGCCTATCGCGAGCTCAGAGAATTGCTGACGACATTCCGTGTGCATATGGATTTACGCGGCCTTGGCTATGCGATACAAGCCACCATCGATGAGTTTTCACAGCGTTCACAATTAAATATCAGTTTTGACAATCGACTTGTGAATTGCCGGCTCACAGTGAACGAGGAGTTTCATATTCTGCACGTTGTTCGTGAAGCGCTTTCCAATATAGTTCGTCACTCGGGGGCCCAAAATGTATCCATCCTCATGCAGTTTCAGACAAACGGCGAAGTGGAGTTGATTATCGATGACGATGGCATAGGGTTTACGCCGGCAAGTAGCACCTACGACCATCACGGACAGGTCATCATGAAAGAGCGCGCTCATACATTGGGCGGTGAGGTAGATGTCATGGCAAGACGTTATGGCGGCACTCGTGTGCGCCTGTCTTTCATGCCAAAATTAGCACAATAACAATATTAAGATTTTTGAGATAACTATCATGCACCTGT
>JABURN010000014.1:1523-2878 GCA_014762585.1 Methylophaga sp. | reverse complement strand
GCAGGGTATCGCGACTGATGCCGAGCAGACGCGCTGCCTTGGATCGGTTACCCGCCGCCATTTCCAGCGCCTGTTCGATCAAATCCAGTTCCAGCCGGGCCAGATCAATGCCACTGGGGGGCAGTTTGAATTGATTTGCCGGCAACGCCTGCTCACCGCGCATTTCCGCTGGCAATTGTTCCAATTGAATCACCTGTCCCGGATTAAGCAGAGTCAGGCGCTGACAGAAGTTTTCCAGTTCACGTACATTGCCCGGCCAGTTGTAAGTCTGCAGGCATTGCTCAGCTTCACGGCTAAGTCGAACCGGACCATTATTCCCGGCAAATTCGCGCAGATAATGTTTCAGCAATAAAGCAATATCCTCCGGCCGCGCCCTCAGCGGCGGCAGATCAATCGGCACCACCTGCAGACGATAATATAGATCAGCACGAAAACGGCCAGCTTTGACTTCAGCCGGTAAGTCGGCACTGGTTGCCGCCAGAATGCGCACATCGGCGACATGCAGACGATGACTGCCCTGCAGCTGACACTCTCCGGCTTCCAGAAACCGCAATACTTTGGCCTGCACAGCCAGGGGCAGCGCATCGACTTCATCCAGAAACACGGTCGAACCCTCGGCCGCCAGCAGCCTGCCTCGGAAAGTCACCTGCCCTTCTGCATCGCAGCGGCCAAACAGGTCGATTTCAACTTCTTCTGTCGGCAGCGCCGCACAGTTAATCGTCACCAGTTCCTTATCACGGCGGCGGCTTTGTTCATGCAGGGTCAGAGCAATCAGTTCCTTACCGGTACCGGTCTCACCGCTGATCAGTACACTGGCATCACTGAGGGCAATCATCGGCAGAGTTCGCAGGATATGCGTGATATCCGGCGACTGCCCCAATATCTGCGGAAGCTTTTTCATGCGCTATTCATCCTTTGCCGGTTCAGTCGCCGGCACATGAGCACTTGATTCAGCATGATGCTGATGGTCCGCGCCACTGCTGTGCTGATGCGCGGCTTCCAGTGGCCAGACTAATGTCGCCAATGCCATCAGAATAATCAATATGCCTGCCACCTGGCGCAAATGTCTGGATCGGGCCAGTGAAGCCAGCATACCGGTAAACAAGCCCGCGCCCATCACCGCCGGCAAGGTACCGGCACCGAAAGCCAGCATCACCAGACCGCCTTTGACCGGATCCCCGGCCGTCGCCGCGACAGCGAGAGCGGCATAGACCAGACCGCAGGGTAACCAGCCCCAGACCATGCCCAGCAGAAAGGCCTGTGAAAATGATCTTACCGGCAACAGTTTCTGGCCAATCGGCTGCAGCAGTCGCCACACCGGCTGTCTCTTATACCAATCTCCGAGCCCACGAGAC
>JABURN010000014.1:0-1513 GCA_014762585.1 Methylophaga sp. | reverse complement strand
CCCCAGACCTTGCCCCCCATACAGGCCTGTTAACATGATCTTACCGGCAACAGTTTCTTGCCAATCGGCTGCAGCAGTCGGCACACCGGTGCACCGAGTTTTTCGGCACGGGCAAACTTGGGAAACCAGCCGGCCAGATACAGCCCCATCGACACCATCACCACTACCGATAAAATACGCAAAAACCAGTGCGCGTTGATTTGCGTCAGTGGTGAACTGAGCAGGCCAACAAGAACACCGGCCAGCCCGTAACTGAGTATGCGGCCGATGTTGTAATTGAATACAAAAGGCAGCATGCGCCGCTGGCTCTCACGCACCTCGGCAGGCAGGCTCAGGGTCAGGGCACCAATCACCGATCCGCACATGGCAATACAGTGAACGGTGCTGAAAAGCCCCAGCAAAAATGCAGTGATGTAGGAACTGATAATGGCGTCCATGGTGAATCCGGCTTTAAGCAAATTCAGGCAAGGTTAGCATGCACTGAAAAACAAAGATTGTGTGATATGACACACCGGATCCGCAAATCCCGCAACTTTTGTCTGTCTATTTTTCATAGCATGGGCCAAAAAACCACGGAGAAACCCATGTTACGCAGTCAAGTTCTGCCGCTCAGCCTGCTTATCAGCACCCTGCTACCTGCCATTGCCAACGCCGAGCATGTGGCCTTGCCGGATATGTCAGTGACGACGACAGCAGGCGAACGCGTGCCTTATGCCCTGCCGCAGAGCAGTCTCAGCTCAGCTGACAGTGGTGAATTATTCAAAAAACTGCCCGGCGCTAATATCAATCAGAACGGTCCGCTTACCAGCATCGTCCAGTATCGCGGCATGTATGCCGATCGGGTTAATGTACTGGTTGATGGCATGGCGCTGAGCGCTGCCGGGCCCAACCGGATGGATAGTCCTCTCGGCTATCTCCCGGCTACGCTGGTTGACAAGATCTCGGTCTATCGAGGCATCGCGCCGGTCAGCAGCGGTATCGAAACTATCGGTGGTACAGTCAAAGCCGAATCAAAACAGGCTGATTACGGCAGTAGTGACGAGGTGGAAGTGCATGGCAGTCTGAACAGTCTGTATGCCAGCAATGGCAATACCCGCTCAGTCGGTGCGGTCACCAGCCTCGCTAATCAACATCATCGCCTGCAACTGTCTGGCAGTATCGACCGTGCCCATGATCAGGAATTTGATGGCGGTGACATTCTCCCGACGGAAGCCGAACGAGACACACTGGGTCTGGCCTATGGATTCCGTCTGGATAATACCGAAATCGATTTTGATCTGAAGCATCTCGACACCGGCGAAACCGGCACCCCGGCCCTGCCGATGGACATCATGGCCATTCGTGGTGAAACCTTCAATACCGGAATTCGCCACACACTGAATAACGGTGGTGAAATCACTGCCAGGCTGAACTATCAGGATGTCTATCACCGAATGGATAATTTCAGCCTGCGTCCGCGCCGTATGATGTTCCGTCAGAATGATACCGATGTGCTCGCCAAAGGCATTGAGCT
>JABURN010000254.1 GCA_014762585.1 Methylophaga sp. | reverse complement strand
ATCGTTTCATTACCGGTCTGCAGTCCCTACCGGTACAGGTCACTGAAGACGTGACGGACTCACAGCAGGTAGCGGCCAGTCATCCTGCGCTGATGATGCAGAATCAGGTCATTGCCAGACTGCAGGCGGAGATGGGCATCGCTCGCTTTGAGGGCAGTGCCAACCCCAGTGTGTCGCTGGGTGTGCGCCGTGAACGCGGTGAAGGCAGTGAGGCTTTTAACAACAGCCTGGGCATTGGCTTCAGTATGCCGCTGGACAATGACCGCTACAGCCAGCTTGCGGTCGCCGAAGGAGCAGCGGCGCTGGCCGATGCCCAGGTAGCCAGAATGGAACTGGAACGCCAGTTGAACAAGCAATTACTGGCCAGTCGTGAACGCTTATCAGCAATACAACAGCAACTGGATCTGGTCGTGAAGCAGGATCGGACCACGCATGAGTATTATCAGATGCAAAAACGTGCTTTTGACCTGGGTGAAATCAACCTGATTGATTTGCTGCGCAGCCAGGTACTGGCCAATGAGAGCCGAAGTCGAAAACGCGAACTGGAAGTGTTAATAGAGCAGCAAAAAGCCCAGCTTAATCAGTCGCTGGGCGTAATTTTGTAAATTTTCTTTCAGTCCTGGATGACTTAATTTTTCGTTAAGACAACCACGCTAGTCTGTGTCTCAAATGTCACAGACTGGAGTGGTCTATGGAAGCATTATCTCTCAATCATCATGTGCCCGAACACGGGCACTTTCAGAGACAGTCAGCCAACTGGGGGCTGTTGCCCCTGTACTCACTGAAACTGCATCTGCCCGACAGCACAGACAGGGCCTTGATTGAGCAGTTCATCCATCAGCGCTTTGCCCATCAGTATGATGCTGATATCAGTGTGTTTTTACCTATGATGCTGTCAGCAGCAGATGATAAAGGCATCACTGCCGCACTCGGTTTCCAGCCCGCTGCACTGCATCGCCTGTTTCTGGAACAGTATCTGGATTGTGATATAGAGACCACGCTGAGTCTGGTGACCCAGAGCCGAGTTAAACGTCAGGGCATTGTCGAAATCGGTAATCTCGCTTCCGGCAGACAGCGTGCCACACAATCGCTGTTCCTGCTGTTAGCCCAGGTTCTTTATGCCTCAGGCTATGAGTGGGTGGTATTTACCGCCAACAGTGCAGTCAAGACCTGGCTGGCGAGATTACAGATTCCGGCTTTTGTTTTACATGAAGCTGATCCTAAACGTTTGCCGGATAAGGGCACAAACTGGGGCAGCTATTACGATGACAGGCCTGTTGTCCTTGCTGCCAATATCGAACACAGTTTCAGTACCATGAACAGCCATCCTTTGATGGCGCATCTGCAAAGTCAGTATGCCGATGATATTGCCAGGTTCTCCGCCAGGTTGCCGCAATGAGTCTGATCGTTCAGCGATTACGCGAACTGGCTGCAGAAAATCCAGAAGCCGTTGCGGTAACTGATAAACACCAGCGTTTATCCCGGGTTGAATTGATTGGGGCAGTGCAGCTACTTGCTGAAATTCTCAAGCCCTACCAGGGAAAGGTTGTAGCCTTGCTTGCAGACAATCAAATCGACTGGGTTGTCACTGATTTGGCCTGTCTTGAAGCCGGTGTAACATTACTGCCTTTGCCGGCTTTCTTCACTGACAGTCAACAGCAGCATGCGATAGCGCAAAGCGGTGCGGTGGCGCTGATAAAAGAGGCTGTTGATTCCCAGGGGGAGCCACTGACAAATCAACTAAAGATTCAGCCTGTCTATCCAAGGGCAGAGGCAAAAATCCCTGACACTACCGTCAAAATCACTTTCACTTCCGGTTCCACCGGCGAGCCCAAGGGCGTGTGTCTCAGTGAAGCCAATCAGATCAATGTCGCTCAGGCCTTGCTAAAGCGCATCGGGTTGGAAAAGACCAAACATCTCTGTGTTTTACCTTTAGCGACCCTGCTTGAAAATATTGCCGGCGTCTTCGCGCCGTTACTCAGTGGCGGCGAGGTGATGCTGCTACCGGCCGCTGAACTCGGTTTCAATGGCGCCAGTGACTTTGATGTGCAGAAACTGGCTGCCGCATTGGAGACCATACAGCCAGAGAGCCTGATTGTATTGCCGGGCTTGTTATCGGCATTGATCCACATCATTCAGCAAGGCTGGCAGCCGCCCAGTAGCCTGAAATTCATTGCCGTGGGCGGCGGCCGCGTTGGCCACGGTTTACTGGAAGCAGCGAGGACAGTGAGTTTACCCGTGTATGAAGGCTATGGTTTGTCCGAGTGCAGCTCTGTCGTCAGTCTCAACAGCACTACCGACAATCAGCAGGGCAGTGCCGGTAAGCCTCTCTCACATGTTGCTGTTTCGATAGAAGACAATGAAATTGTTGTGTCTGGCAATGCTTTTCTCGGTTACGTGAATGAGCCGGCGAGCTGGTATCCGCAACAGGTGAAAACCGGGGATCTCGGCTTTATTGATGACAGCGGTTTTCTACATATCCTTGGTCGTCGAAAAAATCTACTCATCAACAGTTTCGGACGCAATATCAATCCGGAGTGGGTTGAGAGCGAAATCCTGGCCAATCCTGTCATTGCTCAGTGCGTGGTTACAGGAGATGCACGGCCGTTTTGCATCGCCCTGATTTATGCCCGAACAGCGGTAAGCGATGCGCTTATCGACAACTGGTTACAGCAAGTTAATCAGGCACTCCCGGTTTACGCCCGTATCAAGCAATGGTTACGGCTGCCTCAGCCTCTGAACCAGGGAAACGGCACGCTGACAGCCAACGGCAAACCGGTTCGCGACCGGATAGACCAAATTTATCAAGCAGAAATTAATCATCTTTTTAAGGAGCAGGCGTGAATGGCTTTTTTTGATGTTTTACAGGCTGAAACTGCCG
>JABURN010000015.1 GCA_014762585.1 Methylophaga sp. | reverse complement strand
GAAATATCACTGTAATTTTCAACCGGATGGCGCTCAACCCACCGAGCCTCACCATCGGTCTCAATCGTGACGCAGGGGGCACTGAGACCGGATGGATGCGGGATCGGCTGTTCATCAATCGCGACTACCGTGCCGGAACTAGGCGCATGCAGGCAGACCGATACATGACCATCGGCGCGGGCAATGCGCTGGCCTTTCAGTACTTTTTCGCCGACTTCCACGACCGGAACTGCGGCGGCACCGATATGCTGCTGCAAGGGCAGAATCAGGTGACGTGACAGCGGCGTTTTACGGATCGGTGTCTGGGTCGAGCGCTTTTTGTGGCCGCGCAGTTTGAGACCGCCCGGGAAATCACCTAAAGGCTGGTTCATGCCTGACCTCCGCGTTCCAGTTGCAGATGAGACGGATCAGGCCAGCGCCAGGTATTCGGGTTCTGTGCCATTTCCACCATATCGATGCAGTCGACCGGGCAGGGTTCAACGCAGAGCTCACAGCCGGTGCATTCATCGGCAATCACCGTGTGCATATGTTTGGCGGCACCCAGGATGGCATCCACCGGGCAGGCCTGGATACACAGCGTGCAGCCGATGCAGCGCTCTTCATCAATGACCGCGAGCATTTTGGGTTTTTCAACGCCGCATTCTTCATCCAGCGGTTTGGGTTCAACGTCAAGCAGATCGGCTAGCGCCTGAATGGTTGATTCACCACCGGGCGGGCAGCGGTTGATGTCCACTTCGCCTGCAGCGATGGCTTCAGCATAGGGACGGCAGCCGGCAAAACTGCACTGACCACACTGGGTCTGAGGCAGCAGTTTGTCGATCTGCTCGACAATCGGATCCCCTTCGACCTTGAACTTGACCGAAGCAAAACCGAGCAACAATCCGAGGAGTAACGCCAGCAGCGTCAGGGCAATAATCGCTGTCAACATAGGCTTAGACCTTCACCAGTCCGGCAAAGCCCATAAAGGCCATAGACATCAACCCGGCCGTGATAAGACCGATAGCAGCACCCTGAAACGGCACGGGCACATCCGCTGCGGCCAGGCGTTCACGCATACCGGCAAAAATCACCAGCACCATCGAGAAACCAATCGCAGCACCAAAACCATACAGGGCCGATTCAATAAACCCATGCTGTTCCTGAACGTTGAGCAGGGCGACACCGAGCACAGCACAGTTGGTCGTGATCAGTGGCAGAAAGATGCCCAGAACTTGATACAGCAGCGGACTGGTTTTGTGCACCACCATTTCGGTGAATTGAACCACAACCGCAATCACAAAGATAAAGCTGATAGTGCGCAGAAACTCGATGCCGAATGGGGCCAGCAGATATTCATTAATCAGATAGCTGCTGATAGAAGATAAAGTCAGCACGAAGGTGGTCGCCAGCGCCATGCCCATGGCAGTCTCCAGCTTGCGTGATACGCCCATGAACGGACATAGCCCGAGGAATTTCACCAGGACGATGTTGTTCACCAGTATCGTGCTTAACAATATCAGGGCATAATCTGCCATTTAATAACCTACTGATTTTCTCAGGAATTCGTTCTGATTTCAGTACGAGCGGGGCTCGGCTGTAAATCGTTAATCGCTAATTATAGCCTAAAAACGGCTGTTTTCGAAACGTCACAGGCAAGTTTATCTCCTTGCCACAGAGCAACTTAGCGCGCAGTAGAACGACAATCACAGTGCCGGGAAATTCCGGCTGGATTGATTGAATTTATTGATGCTGACGACGTTCGCGTACGGCGGCTGCGAGTTCACGCAGTAAGACTTCAGTGTTGTCCCAGGCCATGCAGGCATCGGTAATGCTTTGACCGTAAACCAGTTCCTTGCCCGGTTCGGCGTTCTGACGGCCGGCAACCAGGTGGCTTTCCAGCATCAGACCGATGATGCGATTGTCGCCCTTGGCAACCTGCGCTGCGACATCGCGGCAGACGGTTTCCTGCTGAATATGATTTTTGCCGCTGTTGGCATGGCTGCAATCAATCATCATGCGCACCGACTGACCGGAACGGCCAATGACTTCGGCTGCCGCATTGACGCTGTCTGCATCAAAGTTGGGCGCGCGGCCGCCACGCAGAATCACGTGGCAATCGGGATTACCCGTGGTTGAGAAGATGGCCGAGCGACCCGCTTTAGTCAGCGACATGAAGTGATGCGGCTTTGAGGCTGACAGACAGGCATCGACGGCGATCTGCAGACCGCCATCGGTCGCGTTCTTGAAACCGACCGGGCAGGATAAACCTGAAGCCAGCTCGCGGTGGGCCTGGCTTTCGGTTGTGCGGGCACCAATCGCGCCCCAGGACACCAGATCGGCGATGTACTGCGGACTGATTAAATCGAGGTATTCAGTTGCGGCAGGAATGCCCATCTCAGCCAGATCGAGAAGCAGCTTACGGGCGATGTGCAGACCATCATTGATTTTGAAGCTGCCATCCAGGTAAGGGTCATTAATCAGACCTTTCCAACCCACCACCGAGCGTGGTTTTTCGAAATAAACCCGCATGATGATGTGCAAATCGTCCTTTAATTCTTCGATCAGCGGTTTCAGTCTTGTGGCATACTCACGGGCAGCGATCGGATCATGAATTGAGCAGGGTCCGACGATGACAATAAGACGATCATCACGCTTGTGCAGAATGTCCTGACTGGCCTTACGGGCAAGAAATACCGTCTCCGAAGCTTGATCGGTGATAGGCAGTTCTTCATGTAGCTGCGCCGGCGGCAGGACTTCCTGTATGCCGATAATTCGCAAGTCGTCAGTGCTGTAGAGCATGGTGGTCGATAAGTCGTCAATGAATAAACGCTAAATTGTACCCGCTGCGCCGCTTTTGTGCTACGACGGTGTAGCCGGGTGGCATGGATGCGCTCTGGACGCGGCTGATGTCA
>JABURN010000089.1 GCA_014762585.1 Methylophaga sp. | reverse complement strand
GCGTCAAATGTTTAAAAGAGACAGGTCCACCAACTTCTCCTTATTGATAGTCTTTCAATTTGTTTTACGGCATGAGTCAGAAAAAATCCATTCCAATAATGATTTATTATCTGGAATTAAAACTTTTATGACATGAATCAATAAAGCTCTGCCTGAGACAGTCAAAAAAAAGCCCCGATAGAACGGGGCTTTTAACTTTGGTATGGCTGGAGATTATTGATCCAGCAATGCATCGCGGGTATCGGTACCGCGACGAGGCAGAATCCACATCTCATACATAGACACTATCCACATAAAGGCGAAAGACAGTGCCATCGAGCCACCGGCGATAATCACCAGCCAGGCAAAGTTCGGGTTCTGTTTGGTCAACCACCAGGAGGCGATATCCACAAGCAGGAAGACATAGGGGGTGGAAATGGCAACGACCTTGAGTGGTTTCGGTACCCCGGCTGCCAGACTGAAGATTAAGCCGACGAACATAAAGATGAAAGCAATACCGAACAGGTGGATATGTGAAACCCGTGCCAGGGCTGAAATCGTTACACCGGTGTCAACCAGTGCCCGGTCTTTGATGTTCTGGAATTCGCTGTAATCAGGAATGCCACCACCATCCGCGTTGTGGCAGACGATACATTTAGATTCAAAGATGTCCTGAATCCCCTGTTCTTCATAGGCTTCTTCGGTCGCCCCCTGATGGATCCAGTTGATAATCGCATCACGTTCCTCATCAGTGGCCATCGGCTTCATCGACCCATGCAGCTTGTTTTCCAGCATTGAGTTGGTGCGGTTGCCATAATAACTGTAGACGATATCGTCGATTGACAGGCCATACTCACCATCGGCGAGACCGTGGGTCAGTTGAATCTGAACGACTGCCATCAGATAACCGACGGCGACAACAATCAAATAGCCGCTGAACAATGCCTTGAGAGAGGTTCCCTGACTGGCCAGGTTGAGGTTGTGCGATAAAGCCATGGTTTTTCCTTTACAAATTATGCGGTCTTTATGTTATTACATTCGGCCCCGTATGAGTAGCAAACGCTGGAATGCTATTGGCCGAACACGGTTTTCAGTAATTCAGTGGTGCGTGCTGCCGGATTCTCACGGATTTTTTTCTCTTCCAGCGCCAGCATGGTGAACAGGCCATCGAGCGCTTTCTGGGTCACGTAATCAGGCAGATCCACATTCAGCTGCTCGCCGACAACCGGCACACTTGCCACTCTGTCACTGAGCTGGTTGTAATAGCGGGTAGAGCCAACCTGATCCAGCGAGTTCTCAATACTGGGCTTGAACAATTCTGTTAAACGACCGCTGGTTTGCTCACGAAAATATTGGGTGGCGGCATTATCGGGACCATTGAGAATATTCCTGGCATCCTCAATCGTCATGTTTTTGATGGCATCAACCATGATCGAGGTCGCTTCCGGTGCAGCTTCCTCTGCAGCACGGTTCATACTGGTTTGAAATTCATCAGCCAGGTCACTCATGCCTACCTGGCGCATCAGGCTGCCTACTTTCTCGACCTGAGGTGGAAGGGGAATGCGAATCTGCGGATTACCCAGATAGCCGTCAGTCTGACTGACAGTCTCGATTGCCCGCTTGCTGCCCACACTGAGCGCTTCTTTCAGGCCTGAAACCATGGTGCTGCTGTCAAGTGTAGTGGCAGAATTTTGTTCACCGGGTAACAGGGTTTTGCCAGCCTGTTTCAGATCATTGAGCATGGTATCCCAGTCGGCACTGGCAGTATTGATCGTCAATAGCGGGCTGAGAAGCAATAAAGTCACGAATGCTCTGGCTTTCATAATAGTGTCCTTTTGCCTATGGCAGCAGCATTGCTGCCATTACGTTTCTCCATTGTCGCCGATGCGGTATGGCAGTCAAGTCAAATGCTGTCTGAGATGATGAATAATAACGATGACAGAATCAGGTCAGATTCGAATCTTTGCGCCATTCAGTATCCAGATGTCATGACCTCTGATGCTCAGGGGGACAGCCAGTTGATTTCACTAGCCGTCATCGCACCCACACGCGCTGCTCTCAGACTGGCGGGCATTCGGGCCTCATTGTCATTGATGGCTATGCGACCGGCCATGATCTCGGCATAGCGTTGCGGATACAGTGGCTTTTTATCCGGCTCAGCATAACCGTCAGGATAGTCGGGTAGATTGTCCGGTCCGTATTTATCTGTGGCGCCCAGCGTGTGCAAAATTTCATGCGCCATCACTACGGCGTTTTGTTGATTCTGCCTGGTGCTCGCAAAGGCGTGAATGACACCGATAAGGCCTTTTTGTAAGCCCAGTGAATGAGCGAGACGGCCTTGTTTACCAGCTTGATGGTAGATGACATACAGACGGATTCGATTCTGATTGGAGACATTATCCGGTGTGTTTTGGTAGGCCCAGTAGCGAAGCTTCAGACTCCACCAGGCTGCACCGAGCATCCCCGGGCTCTTTGGGGGTGTGGGTGGCAAAGCGTTCACTTCCTGCCCCAGATGGGTAATGATTGGCTGCTCGACAGCCAGATCATAGTTATCACCGCTTCGAGTAAAGAATGCATCAATATCCTCAAAGTTATCTGCAGAAAGGTCGTTGATATAGGAAGAAGTCGCCGGGTGCTGATCGCCGTTTATCGGGAAAATAATGACATTAACCGGCTGATACCAGGAGGTAGTGGCACGTTTTTGCTCCTGGGTGTAAATAAGCACAAAAATTAGCAGGATCAGCAGGAAAAGAATTCGGAAATTACGAAAACTAAATACTCTCATTCGGGCTCATTAAAATCTGGACATAAAAAAAGCCGGTCAACTTATGCCGACCGGCTTTTGAATTCTTATATGCAGTACATTATCCGGGGACAACGTTTTCCGCTTGCGGTCCTTTTTGTCCCTGTGTC
>JABURN010000016.1 GCA_014762585.1 Methylophaga sp. | reverse complement strand
GCTTTTGCCGGTCTGGTGACTGAAAAATAAGCTAGCATCAGGCTGGTGGCAAAGAAAATAGCCGCCAGAATCGCACTGCTGCGACTCAGAAAGGAAGCCGATCCACGGCTGCCGAACAGGCTACCGGAAGCACCGCCGCCTGCACCGCCACCGAATGCCGCACCGGCATCAGCGCCTTTACCATGCTGAATCAGTACCAAACCAACCAGCATCAGACAGACAATAATATGTATCGTCAAAATTAAAGCGTGCATGTCATTAACCTAATTTTAAAACTGCGGCCTGACAGATTTTGACAAACTCATCGGCATGCAAGGATCCGCCGCCGACCAGTCCACCATCAACATCAGGTTGTAAAAACAATGGCGCAGCATTATCACCGTTTATGCTGCCGCCGTAAAGTATTCTCAAGTTCTGCGCGATTTTGGCATCATGCTTGGCCACACGCTGACGCATGAAATGATGTACGTCCTGAGCCCACTCCGGGGTCGCCGAACGCCCGGTGCCAATCGCCCACACCGGCTCGTAAGCCAGTACCGTATGCGCAAGCCCTTTGACACCGGAATAAGCGATAACGGTATCCAGCAAACGCGCCACTACTTCTTCTGTGCGGCCCACCGCATGCTCATCCGGGCTTTCACCGATACAGATAATCGGGGTGATGCCCTCGCGCACGGCCATTTCATATTTCTCAGCTACAATGCGATCCAGCACCCGCTGATCCAGATCCAGCTCAGCATAGAGGCAGCGCCGTTCGGAATGGCCAATCAACACATACTCACAGCCAAAATCAGCCAGCATCGCGGCTGAAATTTCACCGGTATAAGCGCCCTGTTTGAACTGAGACAGGTTTTGTGTGCCCCAGTAAAGCCCGGTGCCAGTCAGGGTTTGCTGTACCTGTTGAAGATACACTGCCGGCGGGAACAAAGCCACGTCGACCGCGGCAAAACTCTCAGCCTGGGCAAGAATGCCTGCGAGTAAAGCTTTGTTACTCTCGCTAGAGCCGTTCATTTTCCAATTCCCAGCAATTAGCGGCTTACGCACGAATACGGTCTCTCGAAAGTAAAAACAGAAATTAAGCTGGCCCCTGCCCTGCAGCTAACACTCAACAGTTCGGGCCGTTCAATGAGTCCGTTCATTGTATAACAATTCAGAGGCAGCAAAAACCTGATGGCTCAGGCTTTCAACACCTTTTCGATCACATCGGCCAGTTGCTGCGCCAGTTGCTTGGTCAGTGGGGCGTCACGTCCTTCGACCATGACACGAATGACGGGCTCAGTACCGGACGGTCTCAACAAGACCCGGCCATCAGTGCCCAGTTGTTTTTCGACTTCGGCCACCGCTTCGCTAATATCCGGATTGGCATCAATGTCGACCATCTTCTCCACCCGCACATTGATCAACTGCTGCGGATACTTGGTGACCACCGAGCGCAGTGAATGCAGGCTATTACCGGTCTGCTGAATTTCAGCCAGCACCTGCAGGGCGGCAACGATACCATCACCGGTTGTAGTCTTATCAAGACAGATAATGTGGCCTGATGCTTCGCCGCCAATCTGACCACCCACTTGCTGTAGCATTTCCATCACATAGCGGTCACCGACTTTGGCACGGTGCAGCGACATATCGTATTCGGCCAGCGCATGTTCCAGCCCCAGATTGGTCATCTGAGTGCCGACGACATCGGTATGCTTGTCGCCACTACGTTGTCGGGCACGGGCAATGATAAACAGCAGTTCATCGCCATCGACGATTTCACCACGGTGATCGACCATGATGATGCGATCTCCATCGCCATCGAGGGCGATGCCCAGATCCGCTTTATTCTTCAGCACAGCCTGCTGCAGCAGTCGAGGCTCGGTAGATCCGCAGTTCTGATTGATATTAAGCCCATCGGGTTCCGCCCCCATCACCACGACTTCGGCGCCGAGTTCTCGGAACACATCCGGTGCCACGTGGTAAGTGGCGCCATTGGCGCAATCAACGACAATTTTGAGTTTGCTCAGATCGACGCCACTGGGAATGGTGCTCTTGCAGAATTCTATATAGCGTCCGGCCGCATCACCGATACGGTGAGCTTTACCCAGTCGGATCGATTCCACGGTTTGCAGTGGCTGCTCCAGCATCGCTTCGATTTCGAGTTCGATATCATCCGGCAGTTTGGTGCCCTGCGCCGAGAAGAACTTGATGCCGTTATCGTGGTAAGGATTATGCGATGCACTGATCACAATGCCTGCCTGAGCATGGAATGTGCGGGTGAGATAGGCGACTGCCGGCGTCGGCATCGGCCCCAGCAGATAAATATCTACACCGGCAGCGGACAGTCCCGCCTGCAGGGCAGACTCAAACATATAACCGGAGATTCGGGTGTCTTTACCGATAATTACGCGGCTGTTTTTGCCGTTCGCCAGCACCCTGCCCACAGCCCAGCCGAGCTTGAGCACAAAATCGGGGGTCACCACCCCATCACCGACCCGACCGCGAATACCGTCGGTGCCGAAATAACGTCTTTGTTTAGTCAAAATCTTCTACCTGCTGCACATGTTGCGTCAGTTTTACTGCCTGTGCGGTTTCACGCACATCATGTGTTCTTATCAGTTTAGCGCCCTGCCAGACGGCGATGGAAGCCAGCGCCAGACTACCGGCGAGACGCTCTTTGACATCCACTTTCAGCATATCGCCGATGATCGACTTGCGCGAGACGCCCACCAACACGGGATACGGCAGGGCGGTCAGTCTCGACAGATGTTTCATTAGACGTAAATTATGCCGTGCACGTTTGCCAAAACCAAACCCGGGATCCAGCATAATCCGCTCAGCCGGAATACCCGCCTGCTCACAGACTGCAACCCGCTCCAGCAGGAAGGATTCAACTTCGCTGACCACGTCCTGATAGTCCGGTTCTGTCTGCATG
>JABURN010000155.1 GCA_014762585.1 Methylophaga sp. | reverse complement strand
GTATTGTCGAGCAGGGCCGGATCCGCAAATCTGACGTTGAAATCGATCTGATGCGTAAGGCTGCCGTTGCCACCGAAGCCGGCATCCAGGCTGGCATTGACATCGCTGCTGCCGGTGTCACCGAGAATGAAATCGGCGCGGCTATCAGTAGCGCCATGTTCAAGGCGGGGGGCGAGCCACCAGCGGTCATGCCGTATGTCACCTCCGGACCACGAACCATGATCGGCCATGCGACCTGGGAAGGCCGTACCGTGCAGCCTGGCGAACATGTCTTCCTTGAGGTAGGTGGCTGTTATCGTCGTTATCATACGGCGCTGATGCGAACCGTGGTTCTGGGTGAGCTGAGTGACTCCATGTACAAAGCGCAGGAGCGCATGAAAATGGCCCTGAATGCCGTGCATGAAGTGGTTCAACCGGGAATGACCGTATCTGATGTGGATAACCTGGTACGCAATATCATCACCAATAACGATGTCGGTGCCCGGCTGGTGACCCGTTCCGGTTATTCGATCGGGATCGCTTTCCCCCCCAGCTGGGATGAAGGGTACATCTGCAGTCTGAAGCAGGGGGAATCAGCCATTCTGGAAGAGGGCATGACTTTCCATGTGATTCCCTGGATGTGGGGCGTAGATGGAGATAAAACCTGCGGCATCTCCGACACTATCTACATCACCGCTGATGGCTGCAAGTCATTTTTTACGCTGGATCGTAACTTCACTGTCAAACCCGAACAGGGCCAGAAAAAGCTGGTGGAGCTGGGATCGGTTAAAACGGAAGACAAAAAATCCCAGGCTCAAGATGACAGTCAATCCCAAAAAACCGCCAAAAATTCAAAGTGAGGTACTGATGTTAAATGCAAGCAATCCCTACACAGGTCAGATCCTGAATCAATACGAAGCGCTGGATGAGGCGGGGATAGAACAGCGTATTGAAGCGGCCCATCAGGCATTTGCAAGCTGGTCCAGGAAAAGCATTGCCGAGCGGGCCGAGGTACTCAAAGCCGTTGCCGCCAAGCTGCGCGATAATAAAGGACTGCTCGCCAAGCTAATGGCAGAAGAAATGGGCAAGCCGGTCAAGGAAGGCGGGCCGGAAGTCGAGAAAGCCGCCTGGTGTGCCGAACATTACGCCGAGCATGCAGAAAATTATCTGGCCCGGGAAGAGCTGCCTTCGGATGCCTCACTGAGTTATGTCTGCTATCAGCCGCTTGGCACACTGCTGGGGATATTGCCGTGGAATGCGCCATTATGGCTGGCATTTCGATATCTGGCGCCGGCACTGATGGCGGGGAATACCTGTGTAATGAAGCATGACCCGAATGTGCCGGGCTGTGCCGAGGCGATAGAGAAGATATTCAAGGAAGCAGGTGTTCCAGACCACATCATGGTCAATCTGCCGGTTGAGACGCCACTGGTGGAAAAAGCCATTCGCGATCCCCGCATTGCTGCGGTTTCATTCACGGGGTCTCCCGGGGCCGGTGCGAAGGTTGCCTCCACAGCAGCATCGGAAATCAAACATTCTGTTCTGGAACTGGGCGGAAGCGACCCGTTCATTGTGTTACAGGACGCCGATCTGGAAGCGGCTGCCGATGTCGCCACTTTGTCGCGAATCATTAACGCCGGTCAGTCCTGTATCGCGGCTAAACGCGTTATCGTCGAAGCGCCGGTTTATGATGATTTTATCGGCCGGGTGTTCGAGCGTCTGCAAAAGCTCAAGCTGGGCGATCCTTTATCGCAGGACACCGATATCGGCCCGATAGCCCGGTTTGATTTACGTGAAGATCTGCACCGGCAGGTCAGTGAAACCATAGCCGATGGCGCTCGCTGTCTGATGGGCGGCGAGATGCCGGAAGGGGAAGGTTTTCTCTACCCTGTCACCATGCTGGTCGACGTGACATCCGATATGACCGCATTTCGCGAAGAAACCTTTGGACCTGTTATGTGTATTATCCGGGCTGAAGACGCCAAACATGCCGTAGAACTGGCCAATGACAGTGAGTTTGGGCTGGGGGCGGGCGTCTGGACAGGTAATGCCGCTCAAGCTGAAGACATGGCCATGCAACTGCAAGCCGGTCAGGTAGCGATTAACGGCATTGTAAAAACGGATCCTCGTCTGCCCAGCGGTGGCATCAAGAAATCCGGTTACGGCCGAGAACTGGGACCGCATGGCATCAAGGAGTTTGTCAACGCCAAGCAGGTCTGGATTAAATAGGCATCGGGTCAGATGATGACCGGTAGAAATGATTGAGCCGGACTGGTTAATCAAACCAGTCCGGCTTTTTATTGGGCTGTTACCGAGCGTCTAGAAGTCGAGAGAGTAACCCAGCGTCACGGTACGGCCCCGGCCCTTGAAGTAACGCGTTGGGTTGGCCTGTGCTGACTGTGAATAGTAAGTAAAGTAATCTTTATTCAGCAGGTTGGCGAAAGCCAGCTTGAGCTTGCCTGTCGGCAATTGATAACTCATTGCCGCATCGACCAGGGTGTAACTGTCAAAATCGAGTTCCGGATTTTCATCAAAGCTGCGCTCAAAGTTATGACTAGCTTGAATGAATGAACTGATTTTAGGTGACCAGTTGGCAGACCAACTCGCTATCAGACGGTTGGGGGGGATGTCGGCACCGGTCAAATCACGATCTACCTGTCCATCGTCGTCACTGTCTGAACGTCCGTTTATATGCGAATAGCTCAGCTTCAGGTGATGGGATGGATTAAGTTGGAAACCCATACTTGCCTCAACACCACTGATCTCAGTTTTCTCACGCTGCACAAAAAAGTCATCACCGACCTGCTGCAGTCTTGAGCCCAGATCGGAGTCTGACTCGTAATAACTGAGCTCAAAATCAAGTGCCTGCCAGTCGACACGTACGCCGACTTCACGGTTTTCGGTCACGATCGGTTTCAGATCAAGAAAGGTGTCCACATCCAGCCCGGGCGTGCAGAATCCCCGAACAACTCGTCC
>JABURN010000055.1 GCA_014762585.1 Methylophaga sp. | reverse complement strand
CATGTTGCCGCCAATTGCTCCTGCATTGGCGGCATACATCACATCCATGTGAATATCAAAAACGCCGGGACAAATAATGTTCCAGACATTGCTTTGCATGCACTACATTCTTGGAGAAAAACAGATTTGGACGCCGCCAGTTGCCCGGAAGGCTCGGCGCAGGATGTGCCTATTTAAAGCAGGTCAAGATAGATAAAAGAAAGGCCAACCTCATTGAGGCTGGCCCAACAGAGCCTTGTCTTTTTGTGTATAAAACCTAAGCCGAAAATGGTGCAGAAACACCCTCAGGCATTCTGATAGCAAAGATCTTGCGGACAGTTTCCTCTGTTTTCCAGGTTCCTTTAAAGCCTGCTTCAACCAAGAAACTATCGCCACTCTGATATGTGACTGATTTGCCTTCAGCGTCAGTCAATGTCGCTTTGCCTTCAAACATATGCACCATTTCATCGGCGTTGTAGGTCACCTGATAGGTGCCGGGCGTGGCTTCCCAGAAACCAGTGAGAAATTTACCGTCTGCTGGAACATGCTCCAGCCAGGTTTTCATGGTGGGCTGGCCATCTGTTGGTACCCAACCGTCAAGATCAGTGGTGATCGGGTCAACATTGGGTTTAGTAATATTACCGAAAGAGACTGTTTTCATATCCGCTCCTTAAAACGAACAAAATAATAGAACAGTGACTTTCTCAGGGATGCATATTGGGGACAATTGCTCTTAATGGGTAGGACATCATGCTACTTAAGAGGTAAGCAGTCCTCTACCTGCTTTATAGCATTGAGTTGAAGATCTTTTCACAGTGTCTGCTATAGACTTTAGGACAGGCGGCAAGAAACAGAATTAACAGCATTTGCTGCTTAGTCAGTCTGGGTCTGCTTTGCAGATTATCATTTGTTTGCTGTGAAAGATGGTGAAGCGTAGTTATACCGCCTAAGGTCATGGCTCTGACTTCCCAGCCCAATCTGCCGCGTAATGAGGCACCTAGCAGGTAACCCTGTTGCATGAGTCGGGTAGTGCGCTGGTAGAGACTGCGGACAACAACAGCAATTGATTCGCTATTGCTGGCAACCAGATCATGCTCTTTCAGGCCGGCAGCTGACAGTTCCTGTTGCGGGATGTAGATTCTATCCTGCTCTCGATAATCCTGAACAATATCCTGATAGAAATTAATCAGCTGTAATGCGGTGCAAACGGCATCTGACTGCTGAAGTTGGCGTTCACTGGGTGATATCGCAAGGTGCAGTAATAAACGGCCCACCGGATTGGCTGAGTAACGGCAGTAATTCAAGACTTCATTAAAGTCAGCGTAACGCGATTTGACGACATCCTGTTTGAATGCGGTTAACAGATCCTCAAACAGCTTAAGAGGCAGCCTGTGACGGCTAATAACATCCTCTAAGGCAAGAAAGATCGGGTCATTGCCTTGATAGCGGCCCTGGTTTATTTGCTCCAGCGCGTGACTAAAGCCATTAAGTCGATCTAAGCGTTCTGTCTGACTGAGATTACCTTCATCAGCAAAATCGTCAGCCGTCCTGGCAAAGGCATAGATAACGCTGATGGGCCGTCTCAGACGTTTCGGTAATAGAAATGATGCGACCGGAAAGTTTTCATAATGGGACTGGGCAAGCTCAAGACAGAAGGTATAGGCTGCCTCGAGTTTAGGGTCACTCATCGTCACTGGATTGCTGAACCTGTCGCGGCTGTTGTTCCACCGGCGGCAGATCAGTGATCTCATTTTTGCTGCTGATCCCCATTTCCGTGAACTTCCGGGCGCCAGGCAGGACCTGCCGTTCTAAAGAACCCACGGCACTGTTGAAGTGGTTGACGGTGCTGCCCAAGCTATTGCCAAGCTTGCTCAGATGATTGCCGAATGTGGACAGGCGTTTGTACAGAGTCTCACCAAGCTCACGAATCTGTTCAGCATTTTCGGCCAGGGCCTGCTGTTTCCAGCCATAGGAGACGGCCCGCAGCAGAGCAATAAAATTGGTAGGCGTGGCGAGAATAATATTCTGACTCATGCTGTCCTCAAGCAGCGCTGGGTCGACTTCCAGTGCAGCCGCGAGGAACTGTTCACCGGGAATAAACAGAACCACAAACTCAGGTGAGTTACTGTATTCCGCCCAATAGTTTTTACGTGCAAGCTCCCGAACCCGGCTGCGGATCACCTGTGCATGACGCTTGAGCTCACGCTGGCGTTCACTGTCTTCCTTAGCCTGTATGGCTGACAAATAGGCATCAAGCGGAGTTTTCGCATCGACGATAATATCGCGTTTCTCAGGCAGCTTGACGATCATGTCAGGACGGATACTGCCATTCTCAGTTGTGGTGTGAGTCTGTTCGAAAAAGTCACAATGGGCGACCATGCCGCTTAACTCAGCCAAGCGACGCAGTGTCATTTCACCCCATTGCCCTCGAACTTCAGGACGACGCAGCGCCTGAACCAGATTTTGTGTTTCCAGTTGCAACTGCTGCTGGCTTTTAGTCATCTGATCAATGGTGGTACGCAGGCTGCCGTAACTTTCCTTGCGCTCTTTTTCTATATCGTGGATTTGCTTGGTAGTCTGCTGCAAAGCGTCGCTGATTGGTTTGACCAGTTGTTCAATTGCTTTCTCGCGACTGCTTAAGTCGGCCTTGGCCTCACTTTGAAACCGCTTGAGATTCTCTTCTGCCAGTTTCAGGAAGCTGTTGTTGTTGCGACTGAGTGCTTCATTGGATAGCTGATTGAAGGTATTCGCCAGCTGTGCTTGGGTCTGCTGAAGCATATCGTCCAGCTGTTTTTGTTGTTTTTTCTCAAGCTCGAGGCTGAGCGACAATTCGGTGTTTTCACGCTCCAGCCTGCGGATGACTTTTTCACGCAACATATACACAACCAGGGCGCCAGCGAGGGCCGCAGTGAGTATTAACACCATGATCATGATTGGAGAGTCTACAGCCATTGCAGCAATTCTTCCGGATGATTAATCATGCCATCAGCCTGCCAGTTTTCCGGCCGGTCGTCATCACCGAGGTAACCATATCGAGCCACAAGCGTATGCATATCGGCATTGCGACCGGCGATAATATCTCGTTCAGCATCACCGATATAAACACAGTCAGTCGGTTCTATGTTCACGAGTTTGCAGGCATGCAGCATAGGTGCTGGATGCGGTTTGCTCTGCGCTGTGGTGTCACCGCTGACGATACAGGCTGCACGTTGTTGAAGATTGAGACCCGCCATAAGCGGCTCGGTCAGAAAAGCCGGTTTGTTAGTAATCACTCCCCATTTTTTACCCATATCATCGAGTTTGTCGATGACTGTCTGCATGCCTTCAAACAGATTGGATTCGCGCGTCAGGTTGTCCTGATAAAGCTGCACGAAGCGTTGTTGTAATGAGGCAAACTCAGGGTTATCGGTTGTGATACCAAAGGCCAGACTCAGGAGACCGGGGCTGCCATGACTGGCGACGGCACGAATCGCTTCATAGGGCAGGGGAGCTCGGCCTTCCTGCTGCAGCACTTGATTCAGGGCGTAAGCCAGATCGGGAGCAGTGTCGACCAGGGTGCCATCGAGGTCGAAGAAAACAACATCAAATCTCGACATATTAAATTTTTCGGCAGTGAACCAGGTAGTTCACTTTCACATCCTTGTTCAGGCTGAATTCTCTGCTCAGCGGGTTATAACTCATGCCACTGATATCCTTCACCTGAAGGCCTGCCTGACGGCACCAGCTTGCTAATTCTGCGGGACGGATAAAGCGTTTATAGTCATGGGTGCCTTTGGGCAGCATGTTCATGACATATTCCGCACCGACTATAGCCAGCAGATATGCCTTGGGATGACGGTTCAGGGTCGAGAAAAATACATCGCCACCCGGCTTGACCAGACCGGCGCAGGCTTGAATGATCGCGGCCGGATCGGGCACGTGCTCCAGCATTTCGAGACAGGTAACGACATCAAATTCACCAGCATGTTCGCTTGCCATGGCTTCGGCGGTGGATTGCTGATAATGAATCTGTAGTCCGTTTTCCATCGCGTGCAGTTTGGCGATATCCAGTGGCATATCACCCATATCGATACCAGTTACATTGGCACCACTTTTAGCGAGCGCTTCAGAGAGAATGCCGCCGCCACAACCAACATCAATAACATTGGCATCCTGCAGTCTGCAGCGGTCGGCAATATACCCCAGTCGAAGCGGATTTATTTCATGCAGCGGTTTGGACTGGCCTTCCAGATCCCACCAACTGCTGGCCAGCGCCTCGAATTTGGCCACTTCATTAGGATCGACATTAAGGTGTTGTTCGCTCATTGTTCAGCCTGCTTAATGGAGTTTGCCCATTGACGGGCATCCTGGATCACTTTGCTTTCATCCAGTGTCGTTAACTGCCGGTCTTTGAGTAACTGTCTACCGGCAACCCAGACATCTGTCACTTTATCACGGCCAGTCGCGTAAACCAGTTGTGAGACCACGTCATAAAATGGCTGGGTCTCGATGGAATGCATATCGACAGCAACAAGGTCAGCGAATTTCCCGACTTCAATTGAACCGATTCTGTCATCCATTGCCATCGATTTGGCTGCATTAATCGTGGCCATTTCCAATGCCTTGTGCGCGGGAATGCTGCTGGGATCTTTGGCAACTGCTTTAGCCAGCAATGCTGCCTGTCGCATTTCACCGAACATATCGAGGTCATTATTGGACGCCGCACCATCGGTGCCGATGCTGATATTCACGCCTCTTCGATCGAGTTCTGCCACCGGGCAGAAGCCGCTGGCCAGTTTCAGATTGGACTCCGGGCAGTGAGCGATGTGAACACCCGCTTCGCTGCACCAGTCCATTTCCTGGTCATTCAGTTGTGTCATATGCACGGCAATCAGGCGCGGTGACAGCAAACCGATATCACGTAAACGTTCCAGTGGCCGCATGCCGAACTCTTCGACACTGGCTGAGACTTCGGCCGCCGTCTCGTGAATATGCATATGAATGGGTAGATCCATCTCTTCGGCATTAATCAGAATAGATTCGAAAGTCTTATTGGCGACGGTGTAGGGTGCATGCGGTGCGTAACTGGTGCTGATACGGGTGTGGTGCCGATAACGATCATGTAATTGCTGGCCTTTGTGCAGATACTCATCGACACTGGCAGCCCAGTTGGTAGGAAACTCAATAACCAGCATGCCCAGGCTGGCCCGCATACCACTTTTATCGATAACGCGGGCGGTAGCTTCCGGGAAGAAATACATATCATTGACGCAGGTGGTGCCACCACGCAGCATTTCAGCCACCGCGAGTGCTGTGCCGGCTTCTACAAAGCCGTCACCGACAAACTTGCCCTCCGCCGGCCAGATATGATCATTGAGCCAGGTCATTAATGGCAGATCATCAGCCAATCCCCGAAACAGGCTCATGGCACTGTGTGCGTGATTATTAATAAGCCCGGGAATCAGACAGTGCTGATCCATGTCGTGTATGGACGCGGCACTGTATTGCTGTTTTGCTTCGTCAATGGGAAGAAGCGCTACAATACGGCTATCTTTAATGATGATGGCCTGGTTTTCCAGCACCTGCTGTGAAGCGTTAACTGGCACAAGCCAGCGTGCATTGATAATCATATCGACGGTTTGCATGCAGCTGATTATACCGTCGACACAGGGTAAAAACCTACCTTGTCACCTGAATTAGTTCACGGCAGCCAATGATTTGCCGGGTGGGAATGAGGAGTTCATTTTTGACAAAAATAAAGAGCACAATCGCACCGATTCAGTGGCGGGATGAACGCCTGTTTTTATTGGACCAACGCCAACTGCCTCAGCGGCAGGAATGGCTGGAGTATGACCATCCGGATCAGGTCGCTGAAGCCATTACCATGATGGTGGTGCGGGGGGCGCCTGCAATTGGCGTGACGGCGGCTTATGGTGTCGTACTTGCTGGCAGACAGGCCTGGCATACAGCCGGTGTGACCTGGAAACAGGCGATGACCGCACCTCTGGCGAGACTGGAGAATGCCCGCCCGACAGCGGTCAATCTCTTCTGGGCCATAGAGCATATGCGCCAGTTTTACCGGAACTTGCCGGATGGCGAATCACCGGAAACCGCGTTGCTCACGGAAGCCAGAAAAATGCATGAGCAGGATGTGGCCGCAAACCGCGCAATGGGTAAGAGCGGTGCAGCGCTGCTGGATAGCCAGAGTAAGGTGCTAACTCACTGCAATGCCGGGGCGCTGGCGACAGCCGGGTTCGGTACAGCGCTGGGTGTGATCAGGCAGGGCTATGCCGAAGGCAAGATTGACCATGTTTATGTGGATGAAACCCGTCCCTGGTTACAGGGAAGCCGTTTGACCGCCTGGGAATTGATGCAGGATGCTATCCCCATGACCCTGCAGGCCGATTCGGCGGCGGCTTTATTAATGGCTTCCGGAAAACTGGACTGGGTGATTGTCGGTGCTGACCGTATCGCCGCCAATGGGGATACTGCCAACAAAATCGGCACCTATTCGCTGGCAGTACTGGCTCGCTATCACCAGGTCAAAATGATGGTGGTGGCGCCAACATCAACCATAGACTGGGATATCCCTGATGGCAGCGGCATTCCAATTGAACAGCGTCTAAGCGAAGAAGTGACACATATCCACCGTGAACCCATTGCGCCTGCCAATGTCAATGCGATAAACCCGGCGTTTGATGTGACACCGGCTGCCTTGATTGACGCCATCGTTACGGAAGCGGGTGTTATCCTGTCGCCAACAACAGAAAAAATGTTAACGCTTAAAGGGGAGGAACCATGACTGAAACAGTACTCATCACCGGCACCAACCGCGGGATTGGTCTTGAGCTATGCCGGCAACTATCGGCCAAAGGCATGCATGTGATTGCTACTTGCCGACATGCCTCGAAAGAATTGAAGGATCTCAATGTCGAAATCATTGAAGATGTCGAGGTCAGTGAACCGACCAGTCTCGCCAAACTGGCGGATACACTGAAAGGCCGTAATATCGACTGGTTAATCAATAATGCCGGTATTGCCGGCGGTATTGGCCTTGGTGATATTGATGACGCTGCAGTCGACAGTTTTATCAGAATGTACCGGGTGAACAGTCTGGGACCTTTATTAGTGACTCAGGCACTGCTGCCCAATCTGCATGAAGGCAGCAAGGTCGGCATTATCACCAGCCGCATGGGTTCGATTGACGATAATGATTCCGGCGGCAGCTATGCTTACCGGATGTCCAAAGCCGCCGTTAATGCAGCCGGAAAATCCTTGTCTGTAGATCTTAAACCCAGGGGTATTGCTGTCGCGATTCTGCATCCGGGCTGGGTGCGTACTGATATGACAGGCCACGGGGGACTGATCGACCCTGATGAATCAGCATCCGGGCTGATTAAGCGTATGGAAGAGCTAACGCTCGATACCAGCGGTGGCTTCTGGCACACCAATGGTGAACGGCTACCTTGGTAACTCCCAAGGCTACCAGCTGCAGGGACGCGGCTGTGCCGGAATCACTATTTGCATCCAATAAGCACTGGCCCCGGCTTATCGACGCCGCGCTGCTGCCAGCCATGTTTGAAGACAGCACGCATCAGTTATGGCACTGTCAGACAACGGACGGGCCGTTAATCCTGAAAGTCTGTGACCCTGACCGGCTGGCATCATCGGCAACCTGGCAGGTGATGCAGGGCTTGTTTGACTTCTCCCTGACCGATGAGTTGGCCAATGCAGTGCAGATCCGTCGCATTATCCATCAGCATGGTCTGCTGCACATTCCTGAGGTGGTGGATTCTGCAGCACCGAGCGCAGAGCTGCCAGGCTTTGTACTTAGCCGTTTTGCCCGTGGGGAGAGCCTGGGCGCAGAGGACCTGTCGCTGTCGATGGTCAGGGATTTTGCCCGTCATGTTGCCAGGTTGCATCAACAGGCGGATTTGAACTGGGGGCTTTTGACTCATCCCCACCATCCACCGCAACGCTGGCCGGAGCGATTGATAAAAACATTTTTGCGTTTCAGCAGACAGTTAAAAATCGGCGAACCCTGGTTGTACAGGGTGATGTCTGAGGTTGAACAGATCACGCCGTCACGCTTTTCTCCTGTTATGCTCGATAATCGGTGGGATCAGTATCTGCACAGCGCTGGCAGACTCACGACCCTGGTTGATATTGATGCTTTTGTGATGGCACCGCCCGAGTTAGAGCTGGTATTAATCGAGTATCAGCTGAGCGAAGAACAAGCTGCGCGCTTTGCCATGGTCTATCAGCAATATCAGCCCATGCCCGATCTGAATGCTGTCAGGCCAGTTTACCGCCTGCTGCTGTTTTTGATGAATGCGCTGGGTGAGACTGATATCAACAAATGGATGCAAACTCAGATCAGATTCAAATAAACGCTGTTCAACTTAATGTGACTGGCTGGCAAAGCTTAGAAAAGCGTTCAGCATTAAATTCTTCCAGGTGGCGTATTTTCAGTTCAGCTTCCTCAAAGTCAGCCTCCTCAAAATCCTGAATACTAGGTACCACAATGGTTCTTATTTTAGCCGCTGTCGCCGCCTTGAGTCCGGAGGGCGAGTCTTCAAAAGCCAGCGTCTCGGTAGCAGAGACACCCAGTTTATCCAGTGCTAAGAGATAAACATCAGGTTTGGGTTTGCCCTGATCCACCTCAGAGGATGAGACCGTACAGTCGAAGTAGTCAGCTATTTCCAGTTTTTCGAGTACCAGTGGAACCAGGGATTCTGGAGCATTCGTGGCAAGGCCAATTTTGCACGCATGTTGCTTTAACATTTTGATGATTTGCAAAACGCCCCGCTTTGCAATCCCATCCTGTTGGATAAGTACACCGACCCTCTCTATGACCTCTTTTTCTACACTTTCCAGACTACGATTTTGCCATGGGAAACGGGAGAACCAGAATTCAGTGACTTCTCGCGTGGTCATGGAGGCGGTTAATGAGGCAAGTTGATCACTGACCTCAACGCCTAATGCTGAAAACACCTGTTCCTCAGCGGATTTCCACATGGATTCACTGTCAATTAACAGTCCATCCATATCAAAAATAACAGCTTTCATTGGATACAGGTTCTTTTAATGACTGGCAGTAGGTGAGAGCGTGTTTTGCTGACGATAAAGCCGGATCCAGTTGATAAAGCCGACGCTGGCTAGCACGGTATACAGTGAGAACAAAGCCACCGTGGCATAAAAGCCGGTTTCCAGATAAAGCACCACCGCGGCGGCATCGATAATGATCCAGTAAAGCCAGTTCTGCAGTACTTTTCGTGCCATCAACCAGGTATTGAGCACTGAAAAGACGGTAACGCCAGCATCCAGATAAGGATTCTGAGAGGCTTCAATCGCCCCTAGGTAATACCCAATCAGCCAGGTCAGCAGACTACCAATTATCAAAAAAGCCAGGTGATAGGACAAATGCCAGCTATGAATGGCGATATCATTCTCTTTCTGTTTATGCTGACGCCACAGAAGGTAGCCGTATATCGCCATGCCCATATAGTAAAAGTTCAGTAGTGCCTGCATGGGAAGCTGACCATCCCAGAACAGCAAGGTATAGATTAGCGTGCTGACAAAGGCCATCGGCCAGCACCACTGCGATTCGCGGGCAGCGAAAACAATATAGCCCACGCCCAGCAGGGCGGCAAAAACCTCCCAGCCTGATAAGGCCATCAGGCCCTGTAGCATCGCATCCCACATAGAAGGTCAGTCTTCGACCTGATAACGGTCAGTACCGATCATTTTCAATACAAACACACTGTGCGGAAGCTGATTAAATACAGCTTCAATTTCGCTGTCCATGGCGTCCATCACATCGCGGTATTCACCAAAAACCTGGGTGCTCAGGTTATTACGCGAAATATTAAGCTTAGGGTTATTTTCCAGCTTATCGATAAAGGCCAGAATAGGGTCGGCATATTGCTCGGTCAGCGGATAAAGGCTGATATCAACTGAAACACGCATAGGAAAACTCCTTAATAGAAAAGAGGGCTCAGCTGAGCCCTCAAACTGTGAATTAATAATCGTAGCTGACGGTCAGGCCGACAACGCGGGGATCACCGAACTGTTTGTATGTGCGATTTGCGTAACCGATTCGAGGATCGTTACCGAAGAAAAAGCCTCGAGTGTAGTAATCCTTGTCAAACAGGTTACGCCCCCACAGAGTGACCTTCCAGTTGTCTTTTTGATAAGCCAGACTGGTGTTGTAGATGACATATGAGCCTGACTTTGAGTTATGACTATTGGAGAAATAGAAGTCATCCTTGCCTTCCATATTGGCACGCAAAGTCAGGTTGGGGGTCAGATAGTATTCGCCCCCCAGTGTGAATTGATAGTTGGGTGCATGCGCCTGGCGGCGACCTTCAATATCGTTGCTGGAGATATCCGGATTTTCATACTCATCGAACTCAGCACGAAGCAGACCTACTGCACCAAACAGGCGGAAATCCTGGCTCATCAACCAGTCAAAATCAGCTTCCAGGCCATAGTTTTTACCGCGAGCCGCGTTGGCGATAGAGTCTTCGAATTCGCCGCCACCAACAAACACCGAGCTCTTCACCTGAGCATCGCGACGCAATGAATAGAAAGCCGCAATGTTAGTAATTAGATCGCCATCCAGCCAGCGTGATTTGAGGCCGGTTTCCAGGCTCCACATATATTCGGTGTCGAATTCACGTTTGCTGTCCGGCAGCGCGTCATTGTTATTGACGCCACCGGATTTATATCCGCGCGACAATGAGGTATAGGTCATGTGGTCATCATTAATTTGATAGTTAAGCCCCAGCTTGCCCCCGAACAGACGTTCGCTGGTATCTATATCAAGTGCATTGGAGTCTTTGTAGTCAGCTTCAAAGTATTCGACCCGCAAGCCCGTGATCAATGTCAGTTTATCGGTCAGATGTGTATCAAGCTGACCGAACAGTGCTGTGTTCCTGGTTTCGTAATCATTATCCAGATTACCGAAATCCGAGTTCAGATCCAGTTCTTCATCCTGTGACAGGAAATACACACCGATCGCCCATTCGGTGGTGTTATTGAAAATCCAGCCGTCTTCATTGGACAGGGCTTTTAACTCAACAGAATAGTTCTCACGGTCCCGGTTGAACTCTTCTGTCGCAGCATAGGCATCGGGGTGGAATCCAGGATAAGTCCAATCAGCGTCATAACTGTAAGTTAAGTCGGATTGCACGTAAGTGAGGTTGGATTGCAGCTGCAATGAACTACTGGCCCGGTAATCTGTTTTTAATGCCACTGCTGTTGTGTTCTGGCTGTCTTCTCCGGGCATGTCTGACAAACTGTCACGACTGTTATCAAGGGTGAAGGCATCATAGCCATTATCAATGTCCAGATGTAGCAGATTCAGGTCTACCGTCAGGTCAGAGTTCACCAGCCATTTCAGGTGACCACGGGCAGTAATCTCGTCGTGGTTCTGGACATCGTCTTTACCTAAAAAATCATTGTCCATGTAGCCATCGGATTGATGGCTGTAGATTGAAAAACGGCCAAGTAGCGAGTCTTTGACCAGCGGCCCACCGACTGCCACACCGACATTTCGGGTATTGTATTCAGCCACACCGGTTTCGACATGCATATCGAACTCATTGCTGGGTTCAGTGCTCTTCATATTGATGACACCGGCGAGGGCGTTGGTGCCGAATTTGGTACCCTGCGGACCACGCAGGATTTCAACGGTTTCAATATCAAACAGGGTGGCAGCACCACCGGTGCGGCTGAAATCAATCCCATCAATCAACAAACCAACCGATGGATTAATCGGTGCTGAGAACTGACTGCGCTCGCCAATACCGCGAATCTGAAAATACTGACCACGGGCAGCACCACTGGAGATATTCACATTGGGTGCCAGGTTCAGCACATCTTCAAGATGCTGGGCACCGCGGGATTCGATGACTTCTTCATCGATGGTGGTCAGGCTGACCGGGGTTTCCTGGGCTTCGTTGGGACGAAAGTCGGCACTGATAATCATAGACGGCAGTTCTGCCGGTGTGATTTCTGCCCAAGATGGAACAGAAAGCATCGCGCTGGCACAGGCCAGTGCAAGAGTGGAACGTTTCATAGCTATCCTCGTGGCATAAAGCGTTGGGACAGCAACAACGAAGACCGACTAAATCAGCTAAAGTCGAGAATCAGCCTGTCCCTACGCCAGTATTATCTGGATCAGGTTCATCGGGTTCTCTCTGTTGAGATATCTCAGGCGCAAGGCCACCCCGAGGCAATAGTCCGTTAATTGAATCAAGCACTTCCGTTTGAATGTGCCCATTTTATTTTAATGGTCAGACTTTGACCAGCCCGCAGAGCTTATTGCAGAGGTCTTAGACTTGAACGGCACTGGGGACAGACGCGTAGTTGCCGGTTCAGCCTTTGAGTGGAAATTTTCTGTTGCAGATTATCAAAGCAATGCGGGCAGTAATAATCCGGATCATCACCGAATTTATAACAGCCACTGGCTTTGTCCGGGTGCGGTGTTGAAGGGCCGGTATCGTCTTCAGGCGAATGCAGTAGCAGATTATCGAGTTCCCGTTGCAGGCTGATGATTAAATGCTGGTCGCCCTCTGCGAGTTTGTTGGCAATCTCACTGATAATTTGATGGATATTGTGCAACTTGTTGTTCATACAGACATGGGCTCAAAGAACACAATCTCATTATAGGCTTGCCAAAAGAAAAAAGGCACCCGCAGGTGCCTTCCTCTGAATGCATTGAAAGCTTATTTTTCCAGGCTGGCTTTCAGGCTTTCCAGTGTGCTGGTGTAAAGACCGGTGACGGCATTTTTCGCTGCATCATCATCCAGTTCTTTGGGTGGGTGATGGTTGCCGTGATAAGCACGGAAGAACTTACCTTTCCAGCTGACTTTACTACCGCCATCAACCGCTTTGACACTGACCCATGATTTGTATTTGCTGACAGGGAAAGCAGGGACTTCATGCATTTCACCATGGTCATCAACTTCACCGGCTTTGCTGATGTCGGTGATTTCGTATTTATAGGTCATTCTCTCTTCATCAAACTTATCCAGTTCTTCAGAGATGGTGGCACCGTTTTGCAGTGTCAGGGTACGGGTAGCACCTTTTTCATTGCCGCCTGTCGCTTCGGTTGATTTCACAACCGGAATCCAGCTGTGTGCGTTATTAAAATCTTTGACTGCATTCCATACAGTAGCTGGATCAGCGTTGATGACAATGCTCTCTTCAACAGTAATGCGGGGCGCGCCGTGGGCGAAAGCCAGTGCCGGCAGCAGTGCCAGGCTCAGCAGCAGGGCTTTGAGTAATTGCTTCATGATTAGTCCTAATATTTCGATTATTGTGTTTTATGCTGCAAGCAGCAGCCCAGAAAATTAGCAGCTTTTTGCCCGGGCCACAATGTGAATTAGTCCTATATCTCAATTGCCTTGCTGACAGCTTCCCGATCCAGGTGTGAAGCAAAATACTCAATAAAGGCATACATATAGCCTCGCAGATAGCTGCCCTTACGGATGCCCAGATGCGTTGTGCTGGGTCTGAACAGGTGGCTGGCATCAATGGCCTGAAGCGGTGCATCTTTCACCGGATCAAATGCCATGTTGGCGATAATACCGATGCCCAGCTCAAGCTCGACATAGGTCTTAATCACGTCGGCATCTGTGGCGGTGAACACGACGTTGGGATGCAGGCCTTTTTCGATAAAAGATTGATCCTGCTGCGCTCGACCAGTGAAACCCATCACGTAAGTCAGAATCGGGTAATCGGCTATTGCTTCTAAGCTCAACTTGTCTAACGCCAGCAGGGGATGCGCCGGGGGCACGACAACACAACGGTTCCATTGATAGCAGGGCAGAATAGCCAACTGCTCGAACTGAGCCAGACCTTCAGTCGCAATGGCAATATCAACCCGGCCGGTTGCCGCCATTTCAGCGACCTCGGGTGGTGTGCCCTGCACCATATTAAGATGCACATTGGGATAGCGCTCGGAAAACTGCTTGATAGCGGAAGGCAGGGCATAACGGGCCTGCGTATGGGTGGTGCCAATGGACAGGGTGCCAGTCTGGTCACTGCGGCAGTCCGCCGCCAGCTGGCGAATATTGTCTACATCCTGCAATACCCGCTCAGCCATATCGATAACCGACTTGCCGACGGGCGTAATCCCCGTCAGACGTTTTCCATGACGTTCAAATATCTGCAGTCCCAACTCTTCTTCCAGTTGCTGCACCTGGTTACTGACACCGGGCTGAGAAGCATGCAGAGCGTTCGCTGCTGCCGAGATACTCAGGCCTCGACGAGCCACCTCGCGCACATATTTGAGTTGCTGTATCTTCATAGCTTTATATCTTTTCGTTATAACGATAGTAGATAATATTCATTGATAGAATATTACGCTTTGGTAAACTTGTCAGCTCTTTGGAATACACAAGGCGAAGACCTATATGGAATGGGGCTTTATTCTGGCAGGTTTGTTTGTCGGCATTATGGTCGGCATGACCGGCGTGGGCGGTGGTTCGCTCATGACCCCAATCCTGATTTTCGGTTTTTCCATCCAGCCTGCTATCGCTGTTGGTACTGACCTGTTGTTCGCCGCTATAACCAAGTCTGGCGGTATCTGGGCTTACTGGCGCCACGGTGTTGTAAAATGGAAAGTAGTCTGGACTCTGGCGGCTGGCAGTATTCCAGCGACATTGCTGACCTTATGGGTGATGAACCAGACCGGGATGCATGAGGGTGAGCACAGCGAGATCATCACCAAAGCATTGGGGGTGGCTTTGATCCTGACCTCCAGTGCCTTGCTGTTAAAAGGCTGGATTGGTCGCCTGCTCAGGGCGCAGGAAGGTCACCCCGTGGTCAATGCGCTGTACAAACTGAGACAGGATGAAGGCCACAAGGCCATGTTTACCGTATTAACCGGCGCTGGCCTGGGTGTGATGGTGACCATCTCCTCGGTCGGTGCGGGTGCGCTGGGCGCGGTCATTCTGCTGTTTCTGTACCCCAGAATGAAAGGCGTTGAGATTGTGGCTACCGATATTGCGCATGCGGTGCCTCTGACCTTTGTTGCCGGCCTGGGCCACTCGGCCGTGGGTACTGTCGACTGGTCGTTGTTACTGTACCTGCTCGCCGGCTCGTTGCCGGGAATTCTCATTGGCAGTCACCTGGGTGTTCGCATTTCAGATAAGGTCATGCGTCCATTGTTGGCCGTTATTCTGGTTCTGGTAGGCATAAAATGTCTGTTTTGACCGGTCCAATAGATCTGACTCAGTATGGCTGCCCGATGCATTACATCAAGGCTCGCGAGGCCATCAGCCATATCGCGCTCGAGCAGGATATCGAGCTGTGGGTCAACAGCGGTGATGCTGTGACTGAAGTATTGAAAAGTCTGCGCCAGGATGGCCAGCAATGTGAGGTCTTAGCCGAAGAGGGGCTGACCACAACTATTCGTGTGAGAAAAAAACGATGACTGATATCAAACCTGCTCTGGCCAATAAAATTGAGGTCGTGATCGAGGTACTTAAAGAAATCGAACGGGACTACAGTCCTGCGGTACTGGCAACCAGTTTCGGTGCTGAAGACATGGTGTTGCTGGACTTGATCTGCAAGCATGCACCGGGCATTGAAGTCTTCACGCTGGACACTGGCCGGTTGCCCAAAGAAACCTACGAACTAATGCAGGAAGTAAAGACGCACTACCAGAAAGAAGTGCAGGTCTATTACCCGGACACTGCTCAGATTGAAGCCTTTGTGACCAGTAACGGTCCCAATGCCTTTTATGACAGTGTCGAGATGCGCAAGCAATGCTGTGGTATCCGCAAAGTGCAACCACTCAACCGGGCCCTTGCAGGCAAAAAAGCCTGGCTTACCGGGATGCGCCGTTCTCAATCTGTAACACGGGCCGAACTGCCGGTGTCTGAGTGGGATGAAGATCATGGTCTGCAGAAATTCAGTCCACTGACCGACTGGTCAAACGGTAATGTCTGGGCTTATATCCGCGCCTTCGAGGTGCCTTATAACAAACTGCATGATGAAGGTTATGCCAGCATCGGCTGTGCGCCCTGCACCCGTGCGATCACCGCCGGTGAAGATATTCGCGCTGGCCGCTGGTGGTGGGAAAACCCTGAAACTAAAGAATGTGGCTTACACGTCAAATCGAAATAACAGAGAACGATAATGACTGAAAAACAATTAACCCATCTCAAACAACTGGAGGCGGAGAGCATCCACATCATTCGTGAAGTGGCCGCTGAGTTCGAAAACCCGGTGATGCTGTATTCCATCGGTAAAGACTCCGCCGTGATGCTGCATCTGGCGATGAAAGCGTTTGCGCCGGGTAAACTGCCGTTTCCGCTGATGCATATCGATACCACCTGGAAGTTCAAGGACATGATCAAGTTCCGTGACAACATGGCCAAAGAGCATGGTCTAGAACTGATCGTCCATACCAACCAAGAAGGTAAAGAAGCGGGTATTAACCCCTTCGATCATCCACGCTACACCGACATCATGAAAACCGATGCCCTCAAGGAAGCATTGAGTAAATATGGCTTTGATGCGGCCTTCGGTGGTGCTCGTCGTGACGAGGAAAAATCGCGCGCCAAAGAGCGGGTCTATTCCTTCCGTGATAAGAATCACCGCTGGGACCCGAAAGCGCAGCGCCCGGAACTATGGAATATCTATAACAGCAAGGTGAACAAGGGCGAGAGCATCCGTGTTTTCCCACTGTCAAACTGGACCGAACTGGATATCTGGCAATACATCTATCTGGAAGAGATTCCGATTGTGCCATTGTATTACGCGGCAGAGCGCCCGGTGGTGAACTACAACGGTCTGACCATCATGGTCGATGATGATCGTATGCGTATTCCCGAAGGCGAAGAAATCAGAATGGAAAAAGTCCGTTTCAGAACCCTGGGCTGTTATCCATTGACCGGTGCGGTCAAATCCGACGCCGACACGCTGCCGGAAATCATTCAGGAAATGTTGTTAACCACCACTTCAGAACGCCAGGGCCGTGCCATCGACCACGATCAGGCCGGTTCCATGGAGAAGAAAAAACAAGAGGGTTATTTCTAGTGTCTACTGAAAGCTCATACCAAACAGATAGCCTGATCGCGACAGATATCGAGGCTTACCTGAAGCAGCATGAAAACAAAGAACTGCTGCGTTTTCTGACCTGCGGTAATGTGGATGACGGTAAAAGTACGCTGATTGGCCGTCTGTTGCATGACTCCAAAATGATCTATGAAGATCAGTTGGAAGCGGTGACCCGTGACAGTGCCAAATCGGGTACCACCGGTGATCAGGTTGATCTGGCCTTGCTGGTGGATGGTCTGCAGGCTGAACGTGAGCAGGGCATTACCATCGATGTTGCTTACCGCTATTTTTCTACCACCAAGCGTAAGTTCATTATTGCCGATACCCCGGGTCATGAGCAGTACACCCGTAATATGGCAACCGGTGCATCGACCTGCCAGCTGGCCGTTATCCTGATTGATGCCCGTCACGGCGTTCAGACCCAGACCCGTCGTCACAGCTTCATCGCTTCACTGCTGGGCATCAAGCACATCGTGGTCGCCATTAATAAGATGGATCTGATGGATTACAGCCAGGAAGTCTTTGATAATATCCGCAAGGATTACGCTGAATTCGCCCGTGAACTGGAAATCGAAGATATTCACTTCGTACCGCTGTCGGCGCTGGTGGGCGATAACGTCGTCAACAAGAGCGAGAACATGCCCTGGTATGAGGGCGAGACCTTGATGGACATCCTCGAGAATGTGGATATCGCTGATGATCCAAACTTCGAAGATGCCCGCTTCCCGGTGCAGTATGTCAATCGTCCTAATCTGAACTTCCGCGGTTACTGCGGCACGCTGGCATCCGGTATTTTGAAGCCGGGAGATGCGGTTACCGTATTGCCGTCCGGCAAAGAGAGCAAAATCAAGGCGCTGGTCACTTATGATGGCGACCTCGATCATGCCGTGCCGGGTGAAGCCATTACCGTCACGCTGGAAAATGAAATTGATGTCAGCCGCGGTGACATGATTGTGCACAGCAATCATCACCAGCCACATGTCTCCAGCCAGTTCAAGGCGATGGTGGTGTGGATGACCGAACAGCCACTGACTGCCGGCAAGCAATACAGCATCAAAGTAGGCGTGAATGAGAGCACCGGATCACTCACAGCGATCGATCATCAGGTTGATGTGAACACCCTGCAGCAAAGCAGCGCCACTGAACTCAAGCTGAATGAAATCGGTTTGTGTGAGTTCTCACTGAACAAGCCCGTCGTGTTTGATACCTATAAACGCAACCGCATTACCGGTTCTTTTATCATTATTGACCGTCTCACCAATGTCACCATTGGCGCTGGCATGATTACTGATGCAGTCTCTGGCAGTCATCAGACTGTTCCTGCCGGTGAATTTTCGGCATTCGAGCTCGAACTGAATGCACTGATTCGCAAGCACTTCCCGCACTGGGATGCTAAAGATCTGAGCCAGCTGCTCAAATAGCCGGTGTTTTTTTCGCCAGCCCACATCGGGCTGGCGAAAACACTTTCAAGCACGCTTAGCTTGAACGGTATTCCCCACACTCTCCCCATTAATTTATTGCTGTGCTTCGGCTAATCATTCTTGTTTAACCGGATAATATCTCACAAGTAATCGTTTATACCGATTGATTGAATTGGTATTAGGCATCAATACAGTCAACTGACTGTGTTAACTTCTCTATTGTACGAATTAGATTGAAAGCCCCTTTCGAGGGTTTTTTCAGATAGAGGAGAGCAAACATGAGTACAGAGTCAAAACAGCCCGCCGGTAAATGTCCGGTGATGCATGGTGCGATGACCGAATCGGGTAAGTCAGTCACCGACTGGTGGCCCGAGTCACTCAACCTCGACATTCTTCATCAGCACGATCGTAAAACCAATCCGATGGATGAGGATTTTGATTATCGCACTGAAGTCCGCAAACTGGACTTTGACCAGCTGAAGAAAGATATGCATGCCCTGATGACCGAGAGTCAGGAATGGTGGCCGGCAGATTGGGGACATTACGGTGGTTTGATGATTCGCCTGGCCTGGCATGCGGCCGGGACTTATCGGATTGCTGACGGTCGAGGTGGCGGCGGCACCGGTAGTCAGCGTTTCGCGCCACTCAATTCATGGCCGGATAACGGTAATCTCGATAAAGCACGACGCTTGCTGTGGCCAATTAAAAAGAAATATGGCAATAAAATTTCCTGGGCGGATCTCATGATTCTGGCTGGAACAGTCGCTTATGAGTCCATGGGACTGCCAGCCTATGGCTTTTCATTCGGACGAGAAGATGTCTGGCATCCGGAGAAAGACATTTACTGGGGTGCGGAAAAAGAATGGCTGGCACCTTCGGACGAGCGTTATGAAAACGTTGACGAACCAGACACCATGGAAAATCCACTGGCGGCAGTTCAAATGGGTTTGATTTATGTCAATCCGGAAGGTGTCAACGGTAATCCGGATCCCCTCAAAACGGCCGAACAGGTTCGTGTCACATTCAAACGCATGGCGATGAATGATGAGGAAACTGTAGCCCTGACCGCCGGTGGCCATACAGTCGGTAAATGCCACGGTAATGGCGATGCAGAGGCCTGTGGTCCGGCACCGGAAGCGGCCGATCTGGAAGAGCAGGGCTTTGGCTGGAAAAACCCGAATCAGCAGGGTAAGTCGAGCAAATCAGTCACTTCCGGTCTGGAAGGTGCCTGGACGACGCAGCCTACCGTATTTGATATGGGCTACTTTGATATGTTGTTCGGTCATGAATGGGAGCCCAGGAAAAGTCCTGCTGGTGCCTGGCAGTGGGAGCCCATTGACATCAAAGACGATGATAAACCGGTAGACACTGATGACCCTATGCTTCGCCATAACCCCATCATGACGGATGCCGATATGGCGATGAAAATGGACCCGACTTATCGCCAGATCTGCGAGAAGTTTATGGCTGATCCAGAATATTTCAGGGATACGTTTGCCCGTGCCTGGTTTAAACTGACTCATCGTGATTTGGGACCCAAAACACGCTACATCGGCCCGGATGTGCCTGATGAAGATTTGATCTGGCAGGACCCTGTTCCCGCTGGCAATACCGACTATTGTGTCGAAACAGTGAAAAAAAGCATCGCTGAATCCAATCTCAGTATCGCTGAAATGGTGAGCACAGCCTGGGATAGTGCCCGGACTTTCCGCGGCTCAGATATGCGTGGTGGCGCAAATGGCGCACACATCCGTCTGGCCCCTCAGAAAGACTGGGAAGGTAATGAGCCGGTTCGTCTGACCAAAGTGCTGGAAACTTACAAAACTATTTCAGCCGAGACCGGTGCCAGCATTGCGGACATCATTGTTTTAGCCGGTGGCGTTGGTATTGAACAGGCCGCCAAAGCGGCTGGTTACGACGTGCTGGTGCCATTCCATAAAGGTCGGGGGGACGCCAGTGAAGAAATGACAGATGTCGAGTCATTCGAACCTCTGGAACCGGTCGCTGATGGTTTCCGTAACTGGCAGAAACAGGCTTATGTGGTGAAACCTGAAGAACTGATGCTGGATCGTGCCCAGTTACTGGGCCTGACAGCACCGGAAATGACGGTGCTGGTTGGGGGCATGCGTATGCTGGGAACCAACTTCGGCGGTACTAAACATGGTGTGTTTACTGAGAGGGAAGGGCAACTGAGCAATGACTTTTTCGTTAACCTGACCGAAATGGCCTATAGCTGGAAACCGGCAGGAGACAATCTGTATGAGATTCGTGACCGCAA
>JABURN010000225.1 GCA_014762585.1 Methylophaga sp. | reverse complement strand
ATACGACCCAGAGTTGTTACAGCTGAGTTTTGGTCACCAGATGCAATCAGACCGGTCGCACCAACACCAAACAGAGTTTGATCCAGCAGGATGTTGTTAGACGCGTACAGACCCAGTGCTTTACCAGCCAAGATTTGACCGAATGAACCGTCAACAGTAGCGAAAGCTTCACGTTGTTCCATTGCGCCACCACCTTGTTCCAAAGCGCCACCAAAGTAGCTGCCGTCATTGGTAGATGGAGAAATAGATACACGAGCACCAACTTTCAGACCATTGATTTCTGGTGCTGATACGTTAAAGCCAAAGAAAGTAGGTAACAGACCATTAGCGATTTGAGCATTTGATTGATCAAGACCACCAGCAGCGCTGTCTTGGTCGCTGTAGATATAGAATTGGTTGATATTACCGTCTACGCTGAATTCGTAGCCGTTTTCGCCGCCAACTACGATGGCTGCGTTAGCAGCACCGGCTGTTGCCAGGGCAGCTGCACCGACCAGAGAGGCCAGAGTTGTTTTTTTCAATGATTTCATTCTGTTTCACCTTCTATTGTTAACAGATTACTTTAATTTCTCTCGCAACCGGATTGAATCACGGTTGATAGCTTATTTTGCACAGAAAAAAAGCGAATGCAACACTTTTACAACAAAAAATTCGCTAATGACAAAAAATTCACAAATCTGTGTGTTTTTTACCACACGGACATTAAAAGAAACCAACAATCTTCTTACTGAAAGGAATCTCATCCGCAGGTTACACAGATTTACGCGGATTGTATTTTGAGAACAGAATGACGGTGTGCAGAAATGCCAGTAAGTCTTTATCAATCAGATTTCAGTGGCAAGATTACCACTAGAGCAAGCTCAAATCTAAGACTGTCACGTGGCTGCGCATCCATGACCCACAGTAGCTAATTATTCTATCTGCGATAATCTGCGTCATCTGTGGATAGTCAATTGGTTATTCTTCGTCCACGAGCAGAAACAAAAAAGCCCTGTCAGTAGAACTGACAGGGCTTTCGTGTTCGTGGTGGCTCGACCTGGAATCGAACCAGGGACACAGGGATTTTCAATCCCTTGCTCTACCAACTGAGCTATCGAGCCGATAAGGCTGCGTATTAAACCTTGTGTGGGGGCCTGTGTCAAGGGAAACTGCGGAATAATTATCGAATTATTCCGGTTCAAAAATTAACCTTGAGTTAATGAACCCATGCCTACAATCGAGCTCAGCTTTAGTTTGAGCTGATTCAATCCTCTGTCGGCAATAAGCCCTGCAAGCATGAACAGCACACAGGGGCTCAAAGTAATCATGCGGTGAGATGAACACACAATGGCAGCCCCGTTCAGGTCCGAACTTGTCGGGTTTATGACAGCGTGCTCTAATGGCTGCTGATTTTGTCATGAATAAGTTGGGAAAAAGATGGCATCACGCAACAAACTTTCTCTATGGCTGACCCTGGCTGTGCTGCTTGTTGTTGCCTTTGGGGTACCGCTGGTCAGTGATAAGTCCTGGTCGTCTATTTTTAATGCTGGTGTAGAGCAATATTTAGATGCTGCAGAGCGCGCCTCACAAATCGGCGAGGAAGAAGACGATGACGATGAACGTGAAGGCGGCGAGCCGATGCGGGTCGAAATCGACGACGAAGTGAAAAACTCAGCCGGTATTGAGTTGATGAATCTGCAACAGGATTTGTATTACCCTGAGTCTCGAGCCTATGCCAGCGTGGTGGATGTGCGTGATCTTATTCAGTGGCGGACCCGGCTTAAACAACTGGAAGTTGAACTGGAGCTGGCGCAAATGGAAGAGCGGGCCCAGCTTCAGGAACTGAACCGTTTGCGTAAACTGGCTGAAGCCACCGGCAGCATTGCCAGCAAGAACATCAACTATGCCGAGTCCAACTGGCAGCAGGCGAGAGCCAAGCGTCAGGCCGCCGAGCTTGCATTGGAGGCAGCCAGAACGGAGCTGACCCAGGGGTGGGGGGCTGTCATTGCTTCCTGGGTTTCTGAACAGGATTCAAAGGAATTTGAACGTCTTGTGACCCGCCAGGACACCTTGATCCAGATTACTCTGCCAGTGGCGTTGAGCCTGCCTGCGGACGTGAATGTGATTCGTGTATCGCGTCAGGGCCAGCGGGAAAACGCCAGAAAAGCCTACTTCGTATCCCCAGCCTTTGTTGCTAATTACGCGGCTCAGGGCGAAACCTATTATTTCAAAATGGCCACCGGCAAATTGCGTCTGGGAATGCGTCTTCATGCCTGGATTCCACGCAATGCCGAGGGGCTGCAGGGCTTCTTTATTCCTGAACGGGCGATTGTCTGGTATTCGGGTAAACCCTGGACGTATGTTCAGCAGGATGAGTTGGTCTATCGCCGCCGACCTCTGGCAGAAGGAGAAGCGGTAGCTGGCGGTATCTTTATCCAGTCTGAGTTTGAGGAAGGTGAATCACTGGTCGTTGCCGGTTCTCAGATGTTGCTATCAGAAGAATTCAGCTGGCAGATTCTGGATGAAGACGATGATTGATCCCTGTTACGTCAAAGCTAATGAAAAGCGTCTGATGGAGCAAAAAGAAGAAGTTGTCTCAGCTTCTGGCCCAGTGATTAAGGAGAAATCAGATGCTGTCTAAGCTGGTTGCCTTCTCCGTTCGTTTCCGGGGCGTGGTGGTGGCGCTGGCCTCATTGATGCTGATTTATGGAGCCTATAAGCTTTCCAATGCCAGTCTGGATATTTTTCCGGAATTTGCGCCCAAGCAGGTCATCATTCAGACCGAGGCGCAGGGGCTCACTGCCGAGCAGGTAGAGATTCTGGTTACTCAGCCACTGGAAAACTCACTACGTGGACTTGTCGGGCTGCAATCGATTCGTTCCCAGTCGATTCCGAGCTTGTCTGTTTTGATCCTCACATTCTATGACAGCACAGATATTTATCTTGACCGGCAATTAGTCTCAGAAAGGCTGTTAGGGCTGCAGGACAAACTGCCTGCCGGGGTGGAAACCCCCGTGATGGTGCCGCTGGAGTCGTCATCCGGAACGGTCATGACTATCGGCCTGACTTCAGAACGTCACAATCTAATGGAGTTAAGGTCTCTGGTGGACTGGACCCTGGGGCCCCGACTACTCAGTGTTGAGGGTGTGGCGGATATTAATGTCTTTGGCGGTCATGAGCGACAACTACAGATTCAAATTGACCCCAACAAACTGGCACAGTTTGATTTATCTGTGGAAGAAGTGACTCAGGCCGCACGGCAGGCGACGGGCATTATGGGCGCGGGCTATATTGAAAACCCCAACCAGCGACTGGCGCTGCAGGTAATCGGTCAGCCATTAACGGCAGAGCAACTGGCCAAAGTCGTCATTCGCAAAAACGGGGTCGACATTCTGCATCTGGGCGATGTCGCGACAGTCAAAACCGCCCCTGCTCCAACCATTGGTGGTGCTGCGGTCGGTACCGTACCGGGCGTCGTGCTGATGGTGATCGGTCAGTATGATGCTGAAACCCTGGCCATTACCGAAGGTGTGGAAGCGGCGCTGGCCGAATTCAAGGATGGTTTTGAGGCAGAGGGCATCACGCTGCACGATGATCTGTTCCGTCCAGCTAACTATATACAAAGCTCACTGGTGAACATCCAGGAACATCTCTATGTCGGTGGCGGACTGGTGATGCTGGTACTGGTGTTGTTTTTGTTCAACCTGCGCACCGCTTTGATCTCTCTGACAGCGATACCACTGTCGATTATGGCGGCTTTAATTGTGCTTCTTCATCTCGGTATCAATATCAATATTATGGTGTTGGGCGGGCTGGCGATTGCGCTGGGTGAAGTGGTTGATGATGCGATTATCGATACTGAAAATATCTTCCGCCGGCTGCGTGAAAATGCTGCACTGCCGAATCCACGCTCGACCCTGGATGTGGTCTATCAGGCCTCTATGGAAGTGCGAAGCTCGGTAGTCTATGCCAGCTTCATTGTAATGCTGGTATTCGTCCCGCTACTGACATTGAGTGGCGTCGCCGGTCGCATGTTCGAACCGCTGGGTGAAGCCTATATCCTGGCGATCTTCGCTTCCCTGCTGGTGGCACTGACGGTGACACCGGCTTTATGTCATATTTTGCTGGCTAATAAAGGTGATATCAGCGATCGTGAACCGCCTGTTATCCAGTGGCTGAAACCGATTTATGGCAGAGCGCTCAGAAGCGTCAGCCAGGCTCCGCGTATGACGATTGCCGGGGTGCTGATTTTCTGTACAGCGGGTGTCGGTATTCTGCCATTGCTGGGTGGCAGCTTCCTACCGGAACTGCGCGAAGGCCACTATATTATTCATACTGCGAGTCTGCCCGGCACCTCTATCGGGGAGTCGCTGCGAATCGGTGGTGAAATTGAAAAGCGGGTGGCTGAAATACCGGGTGTACGTTCAACCTCGCAATGGGCCGGCCGTGCCGAGCGGGGCGCGGATACCTTCGGCACCTATTACAGTGAATACGAAGTGGATCTGGAACCGATGGACGGTGCCGGTCAGCAACGAGTGCTGGATGAGATCCGCGAGATTCTTGAGGCCTTCCCCGGTATTAATTCGGAGGTTAACTCCTTCCTGACTGAGCGGATCGATGAGACCATTTCCGGTTACACCTCACCGGTGGTGGTCAATATATATGGTAAGGATCTGGAGGCGCTGGATCGAAAGGCCAGAGAAGTCGCCGCTGTGATGCAGGACATCGAAGGCGCTGCGGATGTGCAACTGCGGGCACCCCCGAGTGAACCACAGCTTGAAGTCAGACTCGATCTCGACAGTCTGGCGTTCTGGGGACTGACGCCGAGAGAAGTGATGGATACCCTGAAAACCGCCTATGACGGTGTCGCAGTCGGTCAGGTTTATGAAGGCAATCAGGTTTTTGATGTGGTGGTGATTATGCCTGAAGAGTTTCGGCAGCAACCCCGTCACGTGCGAGAACTGCCGATCCGCGCTGCCGATGGCTTTATGCTGAGTTTGCAGGATGTGGCGACGATACAGCAGGTATCCGGCCGTCATGCGATTCTGCACCGTGACGCGCAGCGCCATCAGACGGTGACCAGTAATGTCAGTGGCCGGGATCTGACTTCCTTTTTTGATGAACTGCGTGAACGGGTGCATGACGAGGTTGAGTTCAGCGCTGACATCTATCCTGAATTCACCGGTGCAGCGATAGCGCAGGCACAGTCACGGGAAGACCTGATCGTGCATTCCAGCCTGGCCGGTATTGCCGTATTGCTATTACTTTTCCTCGCATTACGCAGTGTCAGAAATGTTTCTCTGGTCCTCATCAACCTGCCGTTTTCGCTGGTGGGAGGGGTGATTGCGGTACTGTTTACCAATGGCGTGTTGTCGATTGGTTCGATGGTGGGGTTTGTCACCCTGTTCGGGATTACCCTGCGTAACTCGATTATGCTGGTCTCTCACTACCAGTATCTGGTTGTTGAAGAGGGGGCTGAATGGAATCTGGATACTGCAATACGTGGCGCCCAGGAGCGCTTGCCTTCGATTCTGATTACTGCACTGGTGACCGCGCTGGCGATGCTGCCGATTGCGGTTAATTCTGATAACCCGGGGCGGGAGATTATGGGGCCGATGGCGGCTATTATTATTGGTGGACTGGTGTCATCCACCATTCTGAACCTCCTGGTTCTGCCCAGCGTGATGCTGCGCTACGGTAATTTTAACCGACTCGAGGATGAAACCCTGGAGATCAAACAGGCACGTACTCAAAACCGCTCAGAGCTGCCACGCTAATTCATGGACAGTTTGATTGAGCAATCAAGTGCTGCTCAGTCCAGCGGTATCAGAAAGGCAATGGCAATAATGCCCACGACGATGAGTAAAAACAGTAAATCAAGCATCAGGGTTGAATAGCGAAACTTTGTGCCTGTTCATTACGCTGCTCGGCAAAAAACAGATAAATGCGTTTGAGTTCTTCCGGGCTGAAATGAATCAGAATCAACTGCTGGCCCGGATGAATCAGGTTGGGATCATGACCCATGGTATGGGTGCTGAAGTTGTAAATATAACTGGACTCGACTTTCTGGTTCAGAATTTTACCCAGAAAGGAGCTGAGCCCTGTCGGCAAGGGTTCATCGGCATCGGCAGGGATAGTGACCCTGACGATATCCTTGTTGGGAGCGATGCCTTCCAGTGACAGTCCCTGACGGAAACGCTGAATCAGACCGCTTTGGATAATTCCCCACAAGCCCTGACGATCTTCTTCTGTGACTCGGTGAAGGTAAAACAGGGCATTGTCAGGGAGTTCACCCGATTGCACGATATCCTTGACGGATAACTCTTCGACACCGCGGTTAATGGTGGCAATGACTTCCTGTGAGGGATCAAGCTGTGATTCAGCCAGTTCTCCTGCAGTGATTTGTCGGGTTTGTTTTTTCTCAGTGATCACCGTGACGGGCGCATCTTGATCCAGACTCTTATCAGTCAGCAGATCGCCAAGCGGGGCTTCGCGACGGCTACCGTCGGCTTGCTTGAGGATAATGCGTTGGGTTTTATCTTCAATGTTTCTGTCAAGTTCACGCAGTGTCGTCTCTGACTCTTCTGTTTCAATATAGTTAAGGGTCAGGGGCGTATCTGCAGTAATGGTCTTATCCTGTAACAAATCGCCGACGGTCGTATCGCGATGCTCGAGTTTCGGGATCGCGATAATGCCATCATGGCGTACGAATTCACCCTGCTGTTCAGTGATGGTAACCGTTTCATTTTCTGCGGGAGAGGGGGCCAGGTTTTCAACGAAGGTTTCGGCTTCCTGCTGAGCTATCTGTTCCTGGTCAATCTCGGGAAGCGTTCCTTCTGTGATGACCTCTAATTCCGGTTCCTCGATTTCAATCGGCGGGGTCACAGTATGTTCGGTGCGTGAGGGCTGCAGATCGGCAAACAGCACATAACCCAGCACAACCAGAATGATGAGTGCCAGAATCGCGGGGATAAGCGAAGGTGAGGGACGGGCTGATTTGGCCATAACTTCCTGCTTTGCGGCTTAATAGTCAGTTCGAGAATAAGCCAGTCAATGTCGCCGGATCAAGTTTCTGTTGCCAGCGTGCCATTGTCTCGGGCGCATGCTGTAATGCATCGATAATCTGCCGGGCCTGTTCCTGCGAAGTCAATGGCGACAGCGGGATCAGCTCACTGAGTGTTGTGATCATCGCTGCACGGTCGTTGCCATGTTTCTCAAGTGAATTCACCACTGACTCAGCAAGTTGCTGCAGATCAACCTGAGACAACAGGTAGGGGATGCGTTTAATCGCGACAGTGTCAGCATTTATCTCAAGGATAAGCGCCAACTGCGCCAGCAGGGCCTGATGCTGATCCAGTAATGCCAGATCAGCGCTGGGCAAAGTCAGTCGCATTGGCACCAGAATCGGCCTGGAAGTCAGATCACCCCGTTCAACAGCCCGGACAAACTGAGCCTGACGCAGGGCCTGGTCAGCAGCCTGTAAATCTATCAGCTGCGGTTCTTCAGAATAAATCAGACCGAAACGCTGATGGAGTATCAAAACCTCATCAGGGCGACGATATACTGGTGCTGGCTGTGGCACGTCGAGCGGTTTTGACACTGACTGGGTTTGATAATTGCTGGCTCTCTCCTCGACCTGTTCCGGTACCTTTGCTAATGGCAGTTCATCCTGAATGTTCGGCACCGCGGCTTCGTTGTCCAGCGCTTCTGTCACTGCCCGGGTGATGAGTCCGTGAATCAGGCGGGCATCGCGAAACCGGACTTCATGCTTGGTGGGATGCACATTTACATCAACGCGATCCAGCGGCAGAGTCAGATACAGCACATAAGCAGGCTGTCTGCCGGCCGGCAATGTGTCGCCGTATGCCTGGCGCACCGCATGATTAATGATACGGTCACGAATAACCCGACCATTGATGAAGAAGTACTGCACATCGGTCTGAGCGCGATGTGCACTGCGTTTGCCGACCCAGCCATGCAGGCGAATATCCTCAAATTGCTGATCCAGGTAGCTGGCATTACGCGTGAAAGCCTGGCCGCAGATTTTACTGATGCGCTGGGCGTGCTGAGCAGGATCTGTCAGTGCGGGCAGCTTCAGCCAATGACTGTCACTGAAGCGGCCATTGAAACCGATATCAAAACGGCTCAGTGCCAAACGGTTAAATGTGGTGATCAGATGCTGCAGTTCGGTTTTATCACTGCGCAGAAAGCGGCGCCGGGCCGGCAGGTTAAAAAACAGTTCGGCGACACTGACACTGGTACCGTCCGGATGAGCAGCGGGTTCAGGCTGTTCTGACTCGCTGACAAGTTGCCAGCCACAGTCCTGATCAGCCTGTTTCGAGGCCAGGGTCAGTCTGGAAACGGACGCGATACTGGGCAGGGCCTCACCGCGAAAGCCCAGGCTGCCAATATGACTGAGCTGTTCACTGCTGTTGATTTTGCTGGTGGCGTGCCGACTGAGTGCCAGCGGCAGGTCATCAGGATGAATGCCGCCGCCATTATCCGAGACTTTAATAAGTTGCCTGCCAGCGCCTTCAATCTGAATATCAATCTGTGTGGCACCGGCGTCGATGCTGTTCTCGACCAGTTCCTTGAGCACGGATGCCGGGCGTTCGACCACCTCGCCGGCGGCTATCTGGTTGGCAAGCTGTAGCGGCAGTGCATGAATACGGTTGTTCATTCCGCTAGTTTAGCAGTTCATCATGAACGGACCAGAGTAATAAGCAACCACAGAGGCACAGAGTTCACAGAGAAAAATCATTTTTCAGCGCGGGTTGGTAAACTCAATAACGGACGCAGTGATTGGTCATTTGACTAAACCTGATTAACCACAAATCCAGCGTGAAGCATTTTAGGGTCTAAAGTCGCTAATTATTAACTCTTTGTATCTCTGTATCTCTGTGTCTCTGTGTCTCTGTGGTTCTATCAATCAAGTTCAAGCCTAGGGGATTTTCAGTACATCACCGATTTGAATGCTGGTGCTCGACATATTATTCACTGAGCGAATATCGGCCATGCTGACCTGATAGCGCTGGGCGATCATACTGAGCGTATCACCTGCACTGACAATATGCTGTTGCGGCAGGCTGGTCCCCGGCAGTGGATTACGCTGGAAGTAATTACGAATGCCCACCATCATCGCCTGGGCCAGTTTAGCCTGATGACTGGAAGTGAGCAGGCGGCGTTCTTCTTCCGGGTTGGATATAAAGGCGGTTTCAACCAGCACTGACGGGATGTCCGGTGATTTCAGAACAACGAAAGCAGCCGACTCGACCTGTTTCTTATGTACATGCCCCACCCGCTTTAGGCCTGATAGTACGGTATTGGCGACTTCCAGGCTCGCTTCCAGGCTGGCGGTTTGAGATAAATCCAACAGTACCGAGGCCAGCAAATCATCTTTATCTTCCAGGCTGATACCACCGGCAAGGTCAGCCGCGTTTTCTCGGTCAGCCAGGATCTGGGCCGCTTCACTACTGGCGCCGCGTTCCGACAGAACATAAACGGAAGAACCACGGGCACTGCGTTTATGGAAAGCATCCGCGTGGATCGAAATAAACATATCAGCGCCATTCTCATGAGCACGGCGAATGCGATCACGCAGGCTGATAAACACATCGGTATCGCGGGTCAGGTAAGAGCGCATGCCCGGTTCATGATCGACCAGTCGAGCCAGACGCTTGGCAACCGAGAGCACAATATCTTTTTCCTTGGTGCCCCTCGGGCCGATAGCGCCGGGGTCCTGACCGCCATGGCCCGGATCAATAGCAATAATGATGTCGCGGCGGGGCAGAACCTTACTGGTTTTAACAATCTTTTCCCGGGCTTTAGTTTCCTGTGCTGCGGCATGACCGGGCTCATTCTGTTCTTCAGCTTCTTCCTGCGCTGCTATCAGCGGCTGCTTGGCCTGCTTGGCGGTGTAATTCAGATCAACCACCAGACGATGCGGGTAGCCCTGGTTGGGCCGCAGCGTCTGGGTTTCATACTGCACCTCATGCGCCAGATCCAGCACGATGCGTAAAGTTTCGCGGTCATAGGCTGCATAACGGACTGACTTTACCGGGGTATCCGCGAGCGAGGGAATCGTAAGCTTATCGCGCTGGCGGAAGTTCTTGATATCGATAACCAGACGATTGGGATTTTCCAGTGTGAAGGTGTTGTAGTCGGCACGGGCATTGAGATCGAAGACCAGACGCGCACTGCGGTCATCATGAGACACGCGGATACCCTGAACCGAATCCGCCCAGACAAAACTGCTGACAAATAATAAGCAAAAACTTAGCAGGAGACGGTGCATCTCATCACCCTATGAACAACTTGAATAACATTTTGTCGAGCACCAGTTTAAAAATCAAGTTTTCTTTTTAAATAAGCAAGATAGAATTGAAAGTTGAACTAAATGTGAAGTTTTGCACAGATTTCCTGGCCGGCTTGGGATTGAGCAGAAATGTTTGCCTGCCGACCCTCATTCAGGTACTGCAAATCAATCTGAAGGTCCGGCTCAGGTAAATACTCACTACCGCGCTGTGCCCATTCAATCAGGCATATGGCATCCTGGCTGAAATAATCATCCAGGCCGAGAAATTCCAGTTCCCCCGGATCACTCAGTCGGTATAAATCAAAGTGATAGACAGGCCGGCCCTGCAGTTCATAGTGTTCCACCAGTGTGTAGGTCGGGCTTTTGACTTTGCCCTCATGACCCAGCGCCTGCAGGAAGCCGCGCGTCAGCGTGGTTTTACCGGCACCGAGTTCACCCTCCAGGTGAATGACACACAGTGATGCCGGGCAGGCGGCAGCCAGCTTTTCACCCAGTGCCAGTGTGGCCTGTTCATCAGCCAGAAATGTTTGCAAAATCACGTTCTCTTTTATCGCAGGTTAACCAGTTGCCGCAGATGCGGCATTAAATCCATCGCCAGCATGCCACGCTCGCCCGCTTCCTGAGCGGCTTTATCGGCGGCCACGGCATGCAACAGCACGCCCAGACAGGCGGCATCAGTAAGACTGAGCTTTTGAGCCAGCAGCCCGGCAAGCACACCGGTGAGCGCATCGCCCATGCCGCCGCTGGCCATACCGGGATTACCGGCAGTACAGAGGCGAATAGGCAGTTTGCCATCATAAATCAAAGTGCCGGCACCTTTCAGCACAATCACACCGCCATAGCGTTGCTGTAATGCTTTAACGGCCTCAAAGCGATTGGCTTGAATTTCGCTGCTGCTGCAACCCAGCAGACGGGCCGCTTCCCCCGGATGTGGTGTCAGGATCCAGTTGTCATTGTGTCGAGGTTGATGGCTGAGTAGATTGAGGGCATCCGCATCGACCACCATGGTTTGTGGCGAGCTCATGACAGATTCAAACAGTGCTTGGCTCCAACTACTCTGGCCCAGACCCGGCCCGATCGCCAGAACACTGGCTTTATCCAGCAGCGGCGTTAGCTCACCAGCCTGTTCAATGCCATGACACATCAGTTCCGGCCGCGCCTGGTTCAGGATGGCGCTGTGTGCTTTGTGGGTCGCGATGGAAATCAAACCACTGCCGACACGCGCTCCGGCTTCCGCCGCCACCCGGGCGGCACCGGGCATGCCATTATCACCGCCAATCACCAGCAGATGACCATAAAAACCTTTGTGAGCGGTGCGGGGACGAGGTGACAGCAGTTTGCGGTACTGTGCCAAGTCGATACGCAGCGCGTCGGGTGTGACCTCCCTGTACACTTCTGTAGGGATTTCTAGAGAATCAAAACAAACCTGGCCACAGTGATCCGGGGCATCCCCGGTAAACAGGCCTTTGTTTAAGCCAATAAAGCTGAGCGTAACTGTGGCCTTGACAGCGACCCCCAACGCATTACCGCTGTCGGCATGAATGCCCGAGGGAATATCCAGTGATAGAACCGGCGTCGGGTGATGGCTGTTAATTGCCTGGATAGCGTCGGCATAGCGGCCCTCAACATTACGGTCGAGGCCGGTACCGAATAGCGTATCCACAATCACATCAGCGTTTGGCAGGGTGTTGTCGAAGGGCGCAATAACGTCAGCAACGGCAATTAATGACTCGCGTGCTGATCGTGTTTCTTCGCTCATCTTCTCAACTTTGCCGAGCTCAAACAGGCTGACCTGGTAATTATCGAGCAAAGCCTGACGTGCCAGCTCATAGCCGTCACCGCCATTATTACCGCCACCACAAACGACGACGATCTGCTTTGCCTGCGGCCAGAAATGTTTGAGCGCTCTTAATGCCGCCGCACCGGCACGGCCCATCAAGCGGCCACCGGGTGTCTTGTGATGCTCTATCACCAGCCGGTCCAGTTCGCGGGTCTGTTCAGCACTGTAGAGTTCGAGCGGCAGATTCATCATCAATCCAGGCCCCAATTACCATGGCTTAAACATTTATAATAACGTGCATGAGTGAAAAATTCACAGCCACTGAATCGCAGGCATTACTCGACAGAATGCAGCGCTGGGCCCGCTCTCTGGGCTTTCAGGCGCTGGGCGTCAGTGATATCAATCTGCATGATGCTGAGGAGAAGCTTCAGCGCTGGCTCGCAAAAGGCTTTCATGGTGAAATGGCATTTATGCACAAGCACGGTGAAAAGCGAACCCGGCCTGATTTACTGGTAGAAGGCACGGTGAGAGTCATCAGTGTGCGGATGGATTACTGGCCGGGCGAGGCGGCTGAGCCCTGGCAGGTCATTAATGATGGCAACAAGGCTTTTATCTCGCGTTATGCGCTGGGTCGCGATTATCACAAGCTGATGCGTAAACGACTGGCCAGGCTGGCAGCGAAGATGGAAAAAGAAATCGGTCCGATGGGGTATCGGGTATTCACTGACAGCGCACCGGTCATGGAAAAAGCCATTGCCGAAAAAGCCGGTCTGGGTTGGATTGGCAAGCATACCAATGTGCTGAGTCGCGATGCAGGATCCTATTTTTTTCTGGGTGAGATCTATACCGACCTGCCGCTGCCTCTGACCGAGGCGACCACGGCACATTGCGGCAGTTGTAGTGCCTGTATTGATATCTGTCCGACCCAGGCGATTGTGGCCCCGTATCAACTGGATGCCAGACGCTGTATTTCCTATCTGACTATTGAACTGCGTGGCTCGATACCCGAATCATTGCGGCCGCAAATGGGTAATCGTATTTATGGCTGTGATGATTGTCAGCTGGTCTGTCCCTGGAATAAATATGCCCAGGCCACTGTCGAGTCAGACTACCTGCCGCGCGAGGGACTGGATGCGCCGCAATTAGTGGATTTGTTCAACTGGACTGAGCAGGAATTTCTACAGAAACTGGAAGGCAGCCCGATTCGCCGTATCGGTCATGACTGCTGGCTGCGTAATATTGCTGTCGCGCTGGGTAATGCTGAGACTTCAGAGGCCGTGATTGAAGCCTTACAGCAAAAACAGTTTCACCCGTCTGATTTGGTCAGAGAGCATGTGAACTGGGCGCTGGCACAGCACGGTCTGTAATAAACCTGTCATCAAGCACCGGTAAGCTCGCAGATTGCATTTTGAATGTGATCCGCCTCTATGAAACTGTCTCTCGTCTCGCGTTTTATTACCCTATCCATTGTTGCTTTATTGATCCTGTCGGCCCTGACGGCTATCTGGGGCTGGCGGCAACTGGACAAGCCCTATCAGATTACTGATGAATTCCAGCAGTACCGCAATACCTTTGATATTGATGTCCGTATTTTGCTGGAACGCTACCTGGCCAGTGGTCAGGCTGACTTGTTGCAGGCAGCGGAAGACAAGCTCTCCGTCCTCAGCGAACAGTCATTCGATTGGCTCAGTGACGCTGAAAATCAGCAGATTCATGATGCTATCAAGCAACTGCAGATCAGTGTGCAGGCAGTGCGGGCGGCAGGCAAACTGGCGGCCAATCCACAGACCTTACTCATAAACAACGAGCGTGAGCGCGCGGGTGATATCGGCATGCTGGTGAACTATGCAGAGCAGGCAGGCTATCAGTTCAGTGCTGAGCAGACCGTATTTCTCTCCACGCTGGCCGAGATGGGCCGAAGTCTCAATCAGCTTTCTCATCAGCGTCAGGCTTTTTTTGAAGAGCAGGATGACACTCAAAAGCAGGCTTTGCTGGAGCAGAATCAGACATTCGCCGAGCTGGCAGCCAGGCTGGAGTCAATGCCCCGCTTCGGTATTTTTACTGAAGTCGATGAAATGTCGTTGATTCCACAGGAGCCCGATGAGATCGGTGAGGTCAGCATTGCCTCTTTACAAAGCCTGACCCGTCGCTATGACAAGGAAATCGCCAACACTATGGGCTTTATGCAACAGGTTGAAGAGAGCCGGGCTGCAATGAACCAGCAGATCCTGGCTTTGCAGAGCACACTGGACAGTTTCCAGCAGCAGATCTCCCAGATTAAGTCCAGCATTACCAACCAGGTACGCTGGGCGATGCTGGCAGCTGTGGTGCTGATTGTGATTGCAGTCAGCCTGCAGGCACTGTTGCAGAAGCTGACTCTAACGTCACTGCTGAAACTGGAAGCCTTTTTCCGTGGCATGCAGAAAGGCGATTTCGACCAGAAGCTGACACTCGACAGCCGCTTTGAGGAAACCCGCTCGGTAGCCGACTCTGCCAATCATCTGCAGGGTTATCTGGCGGCACTGATTGCCAAGCTGGAAGCACAGGCCCAGAGCGTTACCCGTGCCAGTGAGTCGATGCAGCGTGTGTCGGCGTCGACGTCGGAATTATCCCGCCAACAGCATAATGCCACCGATCAGGTAGCCACGGCGGTGACCGAGCTGTCTTATTCATTCAAGGAAGTGGCCGACAATGCTTCCCGGGCTTCGACATCCGCCAGCGATGCGAATCAGGCAACCCAGACCGCGCGTCATACGCTGAGTGAGGCCACTGAAGCCAGTGAAAAACTGGCTGCGGATCTGATGGATGTGGAAAAGGTCATGAGCAAACTGGAGCAGAATGGGAACAACATTCGCGCCGTGCTGGAAGTCATACAGGGCGTGGCCGAACAGACCAATCTGCTGGCGCTGAACGCCGCGATCGAAGCGGCCCGTGCCGGGGAGCATGGCCGCGGCTTTGCGGTGGTGGCTGATGAAGTGCGCCAGTTGGCATCACGCACCACGCAGTCAACGGAAGAAATTCGCCATATTATCGAGCAACTCACCGCCTCCGGGTCTGAAGCGACCGCTATAGTCAGCCATCAGAGTCTGGCGGCGGCGGACTGCGCCAAACAGACTGCACTGGCGCGTTCAGCGATGGAGCCGGTGGTGTCGGCAATCACAAATATCAATGAGATCAATGCGGCGATTGCATCTGCTACTCAGGAACAGACAACCACGGTGGATGAAATTGCCCGTACTACCGAGCAGATCAAACTGGACTCGCAGCAGGTGGATCAATACGTTGGAGAGATTAATGTCGCCGGTGAGGGACTGACCCGTATCAGCTATACACTGGAGCAACTGGTCCGGCAATTGAAGCAGGCTGGCTGATTACTGGCTGGCGAAAGGCAGGTCAAACCAGAAAGTCGAACCCTGGTTTTTCTGACTCTCGAAGTCGAGCTTACCGTTCATGGCTTCCAGCAGGTTCCTGGTAATCACCAGGCCCACACCACTGCCTTCTGTGGTCGAATTTTCCTGGCCCAGGCGTGAGAAAGAGCGAAACATCATTTCCTGATGTTTCTCGGAAATGCCAATACCGGTATCTCTGATTCTGACCCGCAGATGGTCCCCGAGTGTGTCATAGCTCAAAGTCAGCGTGCCGCCCTTGTGATTGTACTTAACCCCGTTGTTAAGCAGGTTGAGCAGCACCTGTTTCAGACGCATAGCATCAGCGACGACGAGTGTGGAGGGAGCCTCTTCGATATTGAGTGAGACCGCTTTCTCGTCAGCCAGTGTTTTGATTAGCGGCAGGCAGTCGTCAACCAGTTTGCCGATTTGCAGTTCGGTCAGATTCAATTCCAGTTTGCCGGATTCGACTTTGGACAAATCCAGCACCTGATTAATCAGCGTCAGTAAATGGTTACTCGCTTTGAGAATATGATTCAGGCTGTCTTTCTGTTGCCGGGTCGGCGGGGATTCCGGATCGGTCGCCAGTAGCTGGGTAAAACCCAGAATGGCATTTAGCGGGGTTCTGAGTTCATGACTCATGCTGGATAAAAATTCGGTTTTGGCCATGCTGGCTTTTTCCGCCTGCTCTTTGGCGGTCACCAGTTCATCGGTCTGCTTTTGCAGTAGTTTATTGACGCAGAGCGCGCGCCAGTATTCGGTGTTGGCGCGTTTGGCCTGTACCAGCAAAAACAACAGATACGCAGCCAGACCGAATATCAGGCTGGCGGTGAGGCTATTCCACTGGAGAAGCACCACAGTCATGATCGGCAGGAAAATCATCAGCAGGTAAATCTGGGTCATGCGTTTCCAGATAAACAGGCTGGTAGCAGCGCCGGAGGCGATGCCGATAGTGAACATCATAATGACCATATTGATGGTGATATTCTGGTACAGGTAAAAGCTGGCAGCGACGTAAAAGCCCCAGACTGCGGCTGAGACAGTGAACATCCCATAACTGAGGCGGCGCCAGTTTTTGAGATTGATTTGTTGCTTGAATAACAGACGAATACTGAGTAAACGCAGCAAAACAACGATGGTCATCAGCGTGAACAGGGTGCAGATGAGTGTGCAGGCACCGTCCATAATCGGCGAGGCAGTGGCAGATATCAGCAGGGCAAGCAACACAATCAGCCCGCCCGGAATTGAGCGTTTAGCGAGATCCCGGGCTGCATGCTGATTCAACTCCTGGATACTGGCTGCATCCAGAGCCGGTAGTGTGGGATCCAGGTAACCGTGAAGAAGAGGAAGGGCCATAGTGCGATATCAGGCAAAAATAAGCGCCGAAGATACCACATTGACCCCGTTCAGGCGAAAATCATGTGTTTTTCAGATCGGCAAAGGCCTCAATTGCCTGTTTACGTGCGGGTTTATAGTCAATCACTGGTAATGGATAACCCAGCTTGGCACGTTGTTCGTCACTGGGATCATGAATCTGTTTATAATTCAGTGTTTTGAGTTCGGGCACAAAGCGACGGATAAATTCGCCTTCCGGATCAAACCGTTCTGATTGGCGTGTGGGATTAAACACCCGGAAGTAGGGCGCCGCATCACAGCCGGTCGATGCACTCCATTGCCAGCCGCCGTTATTGGCCGCAAATTCACCATCGATGAGATGTTGCATAAAAAACTGTTCGCCGCGGCGCCAGTCGATTAATAACAGCTTGCTGAGAAAACTGGCGGTAATCATTCTTAGCCGGTTATGCATCCAGCCGGTCTGCTTCAGCTGTCGCATGGCAGCATCGACAATCGGAAAACCGGTTTGACCTTCACACCAGGCTTTGAAACCATCTTCATTATTGGCCCAGACCACCTGATCGGTTTCCGGTTTAAAGGGCTTTTCCATGCTTAGCCGCGGGAAGTGCAGCAAGAGTTGCCGGTAAAAATCACGCCATGCCAGTTCCTGCAGCCAGACATTGTCCTGCCAGTGCATTTTTTGCGCGCCACAGTGATACTGAATCGTCGCCAGCAGCCGACGGGGGCCGATTCGACCCAGACTCAGGTAGGGCGACAATAAACTGGTGGCAGGTTCTGCCGGGAAATCACGCCGCTCGGAATAGGCTTTGAGTCTTTTCTGACAGAACTTATCCAGTTTCTCCAGAATCTTGTCTTCGGCTGCCGGCCAGATATCATCACGATAATCGCCGGCCCAGTCAGGCTGTTGCCAGTCGACATTGAGCTGCTTGCCCTGTTTTTCCGGCTCAGGATAGGGCGCACGCTGTGTGTCCTGGAGAATCTGCAGCCAGCGGCGATAGTAGGGGGTAAAGACTTTAAAGGGCTCATCCTGCTGGGTCAGCACCGGCAGGGCGATCAGTAGATCGGTTTCCAGTGCATGACAGGCAATACCCGCTTCAGCGAAAGTGGCCACCACAGCCTGATCCCGGCGCCGTTCATCCAGCGGTGTTTCCTGATTGATCCAGATGGCACTGAAAGCATGTTCCTGGCAGAAGTCACGCAGCAGGGTGGGAACATCCGAGAACATGTCCGTTTCCAGCAGATGCAGGGGGATGCCTTTGGCAGCCAGTTGTTGCTGAATATCTTTCACACTGTCGGCTTTGAGTCCCTGCTTGGCGGCAGCTTCATCATGTTGCAGCCACTGGCCGGGACAGGCCACAAATACGACCTCAATATCCCCCTGCTGCTGGGCGAGATAGAGCGCCGGGTTATCATCCAGTCTCAAGTCATTTCTGAGCCAGACCAGTTGTGTTGTTGTCATCCCTGCTCCTTGTAGCCGGATTGATCCAGATGTTGATAAAGCCACTCGCTTCGATCGCGGATGGCCTGTTGTTCGTCATTGCCCTTGTTGTCCCAGTTCCGCACCTGCATGCCCAGTCGCGGATTTCGCGATAGCAAATCTCTGTGTTTATCGATAAAAGACCAGTACAGGGTGGTGAACGGGCAGGCCTTGTCTCCACTGGCCTGTTTGGGCTTGAACTGGCAGTGATCGCAGTAATTGGACATGCGTTTGATATAGGCGCCGCTGGCAATATAAGGCTTGGAACCGACGATACCAGCATCAGCATACTGGCTCATGCCGATAGTGTTGGGAATCTCTACCCAGGCCACTGCATCGATATACATGCCAAGGTACCAGCGGTGAATCAGCTCCGGCTTGACGCCCCACAGCAGAGAGAATAAACCGGTCACCATCAGCCTTTGAATATGATGGCCATAGCCGTAAGTAAGCACTTGCGAAACAGATTCCCGCATACAGCGCATATCGGTCTCCGCATTCCAGTAAAAGCCGGGCAGATCATGGTCGCAATCAAGGGCGTTATAGCTCAGCCAGTCATGACGGTAGTACCAGTAAAGGCCGCGGACATATTCTCGCCAGCCCAGAATCTGACGGATAAAGCCCTCGACGGCATTGAGTGGTGCCTTGTTATCCCGATAGGCTTGCTCAGCGGCCTCTATCACTTCCAGCGGATGCAGTAGTTTCAGGTTAAGACAGCCGGAGAGGCGGGCATGAAACAGAAATGGCTGCTCAGTCCACATCGCATCCTGGTAGTCACCAAATTGTGACAGCCGCTTGCTGATGAAGTCTTGCAACTGCTCCAGCGACTGTTCGCGCGTTACCGGCCAGTTGAATGTCTCAATCTCCCCAGGCAAGTCCGGCAAGTATTGTTCAATATCACTGATGACTGCCTGTGTCATGGCATCCGCTTTGAACTCGACAGGCTCAGGCACAGCGTCCGGGCCGCTTTTACCGAAGGTTTTGCGGTTGTCCTTGTCAAAATTCCACTGGCCGCCTTCAGGCTCATTATTGTCATCCATCAGGATCTGCCGGTCCTGACGCAGATAGCGATACCAGTGCTCCATTCTGGGTTGACGCCGATCCTGCATCCACTGTTTGAATTCGCCCGGGCGGCTGATGAAATGATTGTCTGCCAGCCATTCAATCTCAAGCTGGTGGCGCTGACAGCACTCAGCCAGTTCATGCATGACATCGACATCACCAGGCAATACACAGCGTACCTGACTGATTTGCTGCTGTTTCAATGTGGCGGAGAGGGCCTCGGAGAAGTTTTGATAGCCATCACTGAGGGTGCTGTATTGAAGCGACAAACCCTCGATCTCCAGCGATTGGGCGAAATGACGCATGGATGACAAAAATAGTGCCGTGCGTTGTTTGCTGGAGGGCGTGTTGCTGGAAGCATCCAAAACTTCGGCCATCCAGAACAGATCATGATCTTTCTCGCTATCCTGAAACAGCAGACTGTCACGGTTCAGTTGATCGCCGAGAATCAGGTTGAGACGATAAGCCATTAAAAGTTGGCCAGCACCAGTGACAGGGCAGCAATCAGACTGAGCTGACCGCGCAGCATCAGAAATTCATGTTCTATAAACCGCCGGAGCAGGAACCACTCATACAACCATAAAGCCACAAACGACAGTGCCGCCAGCCAGAACCAGTTATAAGCCGGGGTCAGCAACCATAGCCAGGCCCAAAGCATGGCACTGACCGAGACCAGGGCGACATGTGCCGGCAACGTTTCTTTCATGCTGAGCGTCCATAGCATGCCGCCCAGAAAACTGAAAATGAGTGCGGCATAATCAATCAGGAAAATCTCGGCATGGCGGTTATCGAACAGGCTGCCAAGGGCCAGTATGACAAAGGGAATCAGGCCGGCATAACCCAGATAGAGATGCGAAGTTTTCATCAGACAAGCTCCGTTTGATCCAGAGAGAAAGGTTTAATGACCAGTCGCTGGTGCTTTTGCCGGTCCGGGGTGAGTAGAAAGCGCACCAGAATTTTGTAGCTGTCGCGGTCAAAATAGGCCGGATTCTGCTGGTTTTTGTTGAGCAACTGCTGACAGTCGGCTTCATCTTTGACCTGGCCCAGATAACGCCATTGATCAACCAGGTGATAATGAACCGCGTCCCAGTCTTCATGCAGCGGGTGCTCCTCGATGATGACCGGACCGGGCCAGGGCCACTGTTGATTTTTCAGACTATCCAGCGCCAGTCGCAGACGCAGGTTATAGCTGGCAGCGCTTTCTTTACCGCAACAGGCACCTTTGCATTTTTTGAGCTGAAATCCGAAGCAGGCGCCTTTTTGACGCTTTTCCAGCCCGCACAGTTTCTGGCACAACTGATGCGTTTGTATCAGTTCCAGCATGGTGTTCTGTGCCTGTTTCCGGCTACGAAACAGGCCATAACGACGGGTGATATCCTCAATCGCCGTCATATCAGTTGCCACTACTTCGGTTGCTAACAAACCTTCAGCATCTTCCGCCAGAGAAATCTGATACAGGCTTTTGCTTTTGGTCTGGCGGCGGTTAAAGCGAGGTGAATAAAGTTTGATTTCGGTGTTTTCCAGCAACTGGGCACCAAAATCTGAAGGCGTCTGTTCAAATTCGATATGGTGCAGGGCTTTGCTGATATCAAGTTCTTTTGAATTCTGATGATCCAGGCTGAAATGGCTCAAAACCCGCTCGCGAATATTGACCGATTTGCCGATATACAGCGGCACACCTTCTGCATCAAGGAAGCGATAAATACCGGGCAGATCGGGCAAGGCATCAATCTGTTCCTGGCTGATATGGCTGGGGAGACTGGGGCGTTTCAGCAACTGTTTGCAGACAGACTCGATCTCATCCGGCGGAAAGGTGTCACTGATGTATTGAAAAAACGCCAGAATGACTTCGGTATCAGCCATCGCCCGGTGGCGATCATCCATCTCGATACCCAGTCTTTCAATAATGCGATCCAGACCGTGATAACGGTGTTCGGGAAATAATTTACGACTCAGTCTGACCGACAACAGCGTTTTGCTACTCACCTGGTAACCTCACAGCTGA
>JABURN010000175.1 GCA_014762585.1 Methylophaga sp. | reverse complement strand
GGCACAGACGCCGCAATGGGCTGGTCGCTGTAACGACTGCGGTGCCTGGAACAGCCTGACCGAAGAGCTTCAGGCGGGCTCGTCGGCAAGCACGCAAGCCACAATTCAGCGCCACACAGGCTATGCCGGTGAGCAGAAAAAGCAGGTGCAGGCACTTTCCGAAGTAAAATCCGAGCAGGCGGTACGCTGGACCACCGGCTTGCCTGAACTGGATCGGGTTTTAGGTGGCGGCCTGGTGACGGGGTCTGTCGTCCTGATTGGCGGTGACCCCGGCATTGGTAAGTCCACCTTATTGCTGCAGGCAATGGCGACTATGGCCGACAGCAGCGGTATCAAGCCACTTTATATCAGCGGTGAGGAATCCCTTCAGCAAATCCGGCTGCGGGCAGAGAGATTGCAACTGGAACAGGCTCCACTGGAACTGCTGGCTGAAACCCACGCCGAGCAGATGGTGGCGACAGCCGAGCAGCGTAAGCCGCAGGTGATGGTGATTGATTCAATACAGACCGTGTTCACCGAGCAGTTGCAATCAGCGCCGGGTACTGTTGCCCAGGTCCGGGAGAGCGCAGCGCAACTGGTGCGCTATGCCAAAACCAGTGGCACCACGATGATTCTGGTGGGCCATGTCACCAAACAGGGGGCTTTGGCCGGACCACGGGTACTGGAACATATGGTGGATACGGTGTTGTATTTTGAAGGCGATACCTCAACCCGTTTTCGTATCCTGCGTGCAGTGAAAAACCGCTTCGGTGCGGTGAATGAACTGGGCGTGTTCGGTATGACCGAACTGGGCCTGAAAGAGGTCAGTAATCCGTCGGCGATATTTCTCTCTCGCGGTGAGGAGTCGGTACCGGGTAGTATCGTGACGGTGATCCGGGAGGGCAGCCGGCCGATGCTGGTTGAAGTGCAGGCGTTGGTCGACAGCAGTCCACTGGGTAATCCGCGTCGGGTGACGGTCGGTCTGGAGCAGAATCGCCTGGCCATGTTGCTCGCCATTCTGCATCGCCATGGTGGCATTACCTGTCATGATCAGGATGTTTTCATTAATGTGGTGGGCGGCGTCAAACTGAGTGAAACCGGTGCTGACCTGGCAGTGCTGGCAGCGATTATCTCAAGCCTCAGAAACCGGGCTCTACCTCGTGACTGGGTGCTGTTTGGCGAAGTGGGCCTGACGGGGGAAATCCGTCCGGTTCAGGCTGGCGAAGAGCGGATCCGTGATGCCGGCAAGCACGGCTTTACTCATGCCATCGTGCCGGCTGCCAATGCACCGCGAAAAGCGATGAAGGAGATTAAAGTGACACCGGTCCGGCATCTGTCGGAGGTCATCAGTGCCCTGAGGGACGCCACCGGTTAGTTTTTATCTATCAGTGCGGAAAGCTCGCGATGTAACAGGCCTTCATCTCCGAGATTGAGTTCCATTAGCCGTTTGAGATGGGTGATGCTATCCAGATCAATTTCGCGTGACTCAAAACCGATAGAATCGTCATCAACATGAGCGACGGTGGCATGCATCTCAATCACCACTTCGCCCTGCTGCAACAGTAAGTCGACCACACAGGCCTGGCCGAGTCGAGCCTGCCACTGACCCGGTTTGATGATCAGCAGGCCTTTGAGTGAGATATCCAGCACTGTGCAGTTGAGAAATTCATCACCGTCTTCGGTATTGATATGGGCGACAGCGTCAAATGGAATGCGGCTGAAACGACGTCTATCCTGTGCTGCGTTATCGGTCATCTTATCCACTCCCCGTAAGCCTGATTTGATACTATCACTGTTTTCATCACAGGAGTAAGTCATGCTGTGGGTCAAAGCATTCCACCTGATCTTTATCGTTACCTGGTTTTCAGCCCTGTTTTACCTGCCAAGGTTGTTCGTTTATCACGCGCTTTGTGACGATGAAGCCGGCAACGCCCGTTTTAAGGTCATGGAGCGTAAACTCTACCGCGGGATCATGACGCCGAGTGCGATTCTGACCCTGGTGTTCGGTCTCTGGCTGCTGAGTTTTTACTCACTGGAGCAGATTGCCTCCATGGGCTGGCTGCACGCGAAGCTGACGCTGGTGATACTGCTGTTTGCCTATCATGGTATCTGTGGTCGGATGCTCAAGCAGTTCGCCGCTGATACTAATCAGCGCAGTCATCGCTTTTACCGCTGGTTTAATGAGTTCCCGGTGTTGCTATTGATTGCCATCATTATTCTGGCTGTCGTGAGACCGTTCTGATAAACATAAAAAAGGCTCCCGAAGGAGCCTTTTTTGTTTCAGTGCATTGAAGCTTAATCCGTATATTCAAAGATTTTAACCACTCGCTGTACGCCGGCGGTATTCGTCACCAGATTCACTGCCTGTTGGGCTTCTGAGCGGCTGACCAGTCCCAGCAGGTAGACAATGCCCCTCTCTGTCACGACCTTGATATGGAAGGGGTCAATGCGCTCATCAGTGGCCATCTTGGCTTTGATCTTGGAGGTGATCCAGGTATCGGTGCTGCGTGAGGGCAGGGCGCTGGGCGCGGCGATAGCCAGTTCATTATGAATACGTCTGACCTTGGGGATCTGCTTCACTTCCGCGGTGGCTTTTTGCTTGAGTGATTCGCTCGGGGTTTCACCGGTCAGCAAAACAACACCATTGAAGCTGGTGACGTTAATATGACTCTGATCGTAAATTTCCTTGTTGTTGAACAAGGCATAGGCTGCTTTAAATTCAATACCCTGATCGTCAATGACGGTACCGGTGGTGCGACGATCGTAGGCCACGGCAGCACCGGTGGCGGCACCACCGACTACAGCAGGCGCACAACCCTGAATTAACAGGACAGGGACAGCCAGCCAGGCAAGGCGTTTTAACTTATTCATACTGAGCAATCCTCACTAAAAGAAATGTGTTGTTGTTTGGCCTTGAATAGACCTGTTTATCTCAAGCTTGTTCAAAGGCGTTTTGTATCCATTGCATCCGATAACCGTTCCCTGCAGGGCTGACGCCGACAACATCAAAGCGGCAACTGTCATGCTGGCCCCGGTGTTGTTGTAAAAAAAGCTCGGCAGTGTGGATCAGCCTCGACTGCTTAGTCCGGTTTACCGTTTCTGCCGCAGTGCCGAAAGCAGCACTCTGGCGGAAACGTACTTCTATAAAGACCAGCACACTACCATGCTGCATGATGAGGTCAATCTCACCGCCGCGGCTGTGATAGTTTCGGGTCAGCAGTTTCAGTCCCTGCTGCTGCAGGTAGCGGCAGACCGCGGTTTCTACTTTTGTGCCCTTATCCCTGGCAAATAACATATCACTGCAGGCGCTGTAAGCTGCCTTGTTTGAACTGACCCCAGCGCATTTCACGTTCCACCTGACCTGTCTCATTAACAGAAAGATCGCCGGTAGCACCCTGATAAACCTGTTCCGGCTCACGGCTTAATTGATTAAGTTCAGGAATCAAACGATAAGCATCCACACCCATGGCATAGAGTCTCAACAGACCACCGGGGTTGCCACCAGTTTGTGTTTGAACGGCCTGAAAAGCCTCATCCTGATTCATCTCAGTGGCAAACATCCAGGGAATATCAGTGATAACAAGATCATTTAAATCGATATCCTGCTGGGGATCGGGCTGACCGCTGTAAGCATGTGAAGTGGCTATCAGAGGCAGGTTACCGCTGCGATGGAATTTCAGCTGTGGCACCAGTTGCCGGGCTTTAAGTGGTCTCGCGACCAGAAACAGGAAGTCGATATCCTGACGACGGCGGGGTTCAAACTCCATCGAGCGACCCAATACACTTTTCAGAGCACGGTATCGTTGCTCACTGACATCCAGTCCCATCAGCGGTATCAGGGTGTCACGGAAATCATTCTGTGATTCGTTGTAGCTGGCTACCGAGATAATGTTGCCACCCTGATCCCGCCAGCTTTGAGTAAAGGCACTGGCCACGCGGTCACCCCAGTCCCCCTGTGGTGCCAGAATCACAGCATGCTGATAGCCCTGGCGGCGGGCAAAATCCGCGACTGCCATCGCGTCATCTTCCGGAGCCAGACCGAACTGGAAAAGATTGGGGCGGTGAAGACTGGCATCAATGCGGTTGAGCGCCAGCACTGGCACCGGTAATTCAGTTTGCTTTGCCAGCGCCTCGACAGAAGCTTTCTGCAATGGACCAATCACCACGCCGGCACCACGGGATATGGCTTCCTGATAGAGCTGACCCACATTGCTGCGTCCGGAATAAGGATCGGTTTCGACATCGAGAAAATGCAGTCTGCTATTCGCACCGCCGGCATAGTGTGCGGCGATAATACCCTGTTTAATCGCTTTGGCTGCTTCTACGAAAGGGCCTTCTGCAGGCAGCATCACTGCAATATCACTAATCTGTTCAGGCAGGCGGGCGGCCGTGGTTTTGATACTGTCTTTGTAGAGACTGGGATCAGCCGGATGATTGGGATAGCTGCGACGCCAGTCTTCCAGCGCGACTTCCAGAGTTTCCGGGTTGTCCTGATAGGCCTTTATGGCATAAGCAAGGGCAAACCAGCCGCTGTCATCCGCCGGCGGGTAGCCCGGATTGTATAAATCCAGGGCCTGCGGTTTCATCTGCATCAGAGACTGCCACAAGGTTTCCCGGTTTTGTTCTATCGCTGCTTCATCGCTCAGCAGTTTTTCCAACTGTAGATGGCTATTCGCTTTTTCCAGCCAATTACTGGTCAGGGTGTAGGCATCAGAACGAAGTTGCAGCAGTTTAACTCTGTCATCAGCACTAAGACTGCTGGCATCAATATCAGCCAAAGCTGCCACAGCGGCCTCGCCCTGACTATTGTAGAGCGCAATTTCTGCCGCGAGTACCGAGGCATTGAAGCGCTTGTTCTCACTCAGTATTTGTTTATTAACCTGCTGAAGTGCCGAGTCAGCCTGCTCAACCTGTCCGCTTTGCCAGAACAGTTCGCCTGCCCGCAGAAAATAGAGTGACTGGCGTTCGCCTTCGTGTTCGGCTGCTAACTGCAGATATTCTTCAGCGGCTTGCTGATACTGACCCTCAGTTTCTGCCGGCACTGTTTCTATCTGCATGGGCTGGGCTTTGCCAAGGGGACCTTGAACAGGCTGGCAGGCGGTCAGAAGCAGAAGAACAAGGGTAGGTAACAGCAACAAGCGTGTGAAGGGCATATCCGGTGTCTGTGTTGTTATCATGGAAGCATCATCTTACCTGTTCGCGTATATTACGACCACAATTACACATTGAATTAAGGAAAAATTGTGACTGCTTCACAAGCCGGACAATTGTTCGTGGTGGCCACACCCATAGGCAATCTGAATGATTTCTCTCAGCGCGCCATCGACACGCTGAAAATAGTGGATCTCATTGCGGCCGAAGATACCCGTCACAGCAAACTGCTGCTGCAGCATTTTGGCATCACCACGCCACTACAGTCATTGCATGAGCATAATGAGCAGCAACGCAGTGAGTTGCTGTTGCAGCGGCTTCTGGCCGGAGAGTCCATAGCGCTTATCAGTGATGCCGGCACCCCGCTCATCAGTGACCCGGGTTACCGACTGGTCTCGCTGGTGAAATCGCAGGCTATTCAGGTTGTGCCAGTGCCAGGCAGCTGTGCCCTGATTTCGGCCTTATCCGTCTCAGGTGTGGCGTCAGATCGCTTCAGCTTCGAGGGCTTTCTGCCACCCAAGTCAGCCGCCCGTCGACAGCAGTTATCGCAGCTAAAAAATGATCAACACACACTGATTTTTTATGAGAGCCCCCGCCGTCTGCTGGATACACTGAAAGACTGTGCTGAGATTTTTGGGCCAGAACGCCGCGGCTGTCTGGCACGTGAACTGACTAAAATCCATGAAACCATCGAGACCCGGCCTCTGAGTGAGCTACTTGAATGGGTCGCTGGTGATGCCAATCAGCAACGCGGAGAATGTGTGCTTCTGATTGAGGGGGCGTCCGATGCTGTAACTGCTGATGAGCAGGAAATGCAAAGAGTATTGAGTTTGTTGCTACCCGAGCTACCGGTAAAAAAAGCGGCGGCGATCGCGGCCGGCATTACCGGGGGAAGTAAGAACGAGGCGTATCAACTGGCGTTGAAATTACAGCAGAAATAACAGCGCTGAGGTAAAATAACGCGGTTGAGACGACCAGACAATCGCGCCTGCTTTGGCAGGTGAGGAAAGTCCGGGCTCCATAGGGTAAGGTGCCAGGTAACACCTGGGAGGCGTGAGCCTACGGCCAGTGCAACAGAGAGTATACCGCCGGTTTGTCTAGGCAAACCGGTAAGGGTGAAAGGGTGCGGTAAGAGCGCACCGCGCTTCTGGTAACAGAAGTGGCATGGTAAACCCCACCTGGAGCAAGACCAAATAGAGGAACATCATGTGCGACCCGTACTGTTCCTGGGTAGGTTGCTTGAGGCTGATGGTGACATCAGTCCCAGATGAATGATTGTCCGCGACAGAACCCGGCTTATGGTCGTCTCAACTTTTTATTCTTGTGTCTGAAACACACGCACAGCATTTTTCCCGTCTTTCTTGGCCTCATACATCGCAATATCAGCCTTTTTCAGCAAGGTCTGATCGTCCTCTCCATGCTCAGGGTACATGGCGAGTCCAATGCTGGCCGACACCAGCAGTGACTGCTCAGCAATATCAAAGGGTTCAGCCAGTGCATCGAGTAATTTTCCCGCAACATGAAGGCCGTCATCGCTGTCGGCGATTTCCGGCAGCAACACGATAAACTCATCACCACCGACCCGGGACAGGGTATCTGATACGCGCAGTAAAGAGGCTATCCGGGCGGAAACGGCTTTAAGCAGCATATCGCCGATGTCATGACCATAGGTATCGTTGACCGCTTTAAAACCATCAAGATCAATAAACAAAACACCCAGTTGCCGCTGATTGCGTTTTGCGTACTTCAGGGCCAGATTCAGGCGATCCTCAAACAGATAACGATTGGGTAAATCGGTCAGCGAGTCATGGTAGGCAAGATGCCGGATCTGTTGCTCCATTTCGATTCGGTCGCTGATGTCATAAAACCAGGCCAGAATCGAGGGGGTATTCAGATAAGTCACCTGCAGAAAAGAGCCGATACACCATTTCACTTCCTGTGTCTGCTTTGAAGTCACTTTGAGCAATAGGTTAGACACGGTCTGATTACGCAGCAGTCTGGCTTTGATGGAGTCAAGCTGAGAGGCTTCGATGGCAAAACCGCTCTCGTTGTTGACTTCGAAGGGTTTGAAACTGCGGCTGAATAATTCCAGGTAACGCCTGTTGATATAGAGCATCTGGTTATCGTCCAGACTGAAGATGCTGACCGCGACCGGGCTGAAGTTAAGCACTTCTCGAAACTGGCTGGCATCCTGCCGCGCCTTGATTCTGAGGTTCAGATTCTCATGCAGATTACTTCCCTGCAAACGGCCGGTATTGAGCATGAAACCGGCAAATAGCATCAGCATCAGGCCCATCGCCATGGGCAGTTCATTACCGGCAATAAAATAGTGCAGGCAATTGGGGAGTATCGTCACCATAATGAAACTGACAACAGATAACCTGTCAGTTGCAAGCGACGAGGTCGCACCGACCACCAGGCCGCCTAACGTGAAAGTGATAAAAATCTGGTAACTAAGTTCAACTTGTTGCGAGAAGAAAAAGCCGGCCCAGCCCCAGACCAGAGCCGACATCAAAGTCCCGAACCTGAAAAATCGCAGATGCAGGTTTATCTGCTGACGGTCAAAATTCGACGAGCGATTAAATTGATAAAAAACCAGCAAGCGAATGATATGGATGCTGACCAGTATGACAAGCCAGCTTATTAGACTGGTATAAGCCACCTGTCCGTATAGTACGGTGGCCATAATGACCGCCAGACAAGTACTGATAAAAAGAGAGACCGGTATCGAACCGGTCAGAAGTTTGTATTTTTCAAGGTATTCAATAAACGCGTCATGGTGAGAGGCGTTTTGATTAGGGGCATCCATTCATTGAGGCCTTTTACTGGCATTTGACTCGAAAAAAGAGCGTGTGCCCATCATACAGCGCGGAATGCGATACAGCATGATGCCGAAATTCAAAACAGGCCATGAGCGTTGTAATGTATCAGCGCCTGCTGGCCACAGGCGCTGACTTAATGTGATGCTGAGGCCTTTCTGACTCAGACGACGATAGTACTCCAGATAATGACGGTGAGTACGTTGAATACGACCAGCATGCACAGGCCTGCTGAAATAATCGATGTAGACACAACATAACCTTTGCCTTCATCGATATTCATGTAAATGGGTATGCCCAGATACAACAGGTAAAGGCTGTAGCAGACCGATAACAGTAACACCAGCATGGCCAGCCAGACGATGGGTATGAAACCAATCAGACCCGCCATATACATGGGTGTCGCGGTATAGGTGGTAAACAACAGACAGCGTCCGAAACTGGCTTCCTCACCAAAGGCTCTTTCCATGGCAAAGGTGAAATAGGCCATCATTGAAGTGAAGGCGATAATCAGTACATAAAATGCCACTGCCATCGGCAGGGCATCGGCCAGCACAATCTTATTGAAATCATTACCGGCCAGACTCCAGCCAACCTGATTAATGCCAATTAAAAATGCCACTGCCGGCACTGCCGCCAGCGTGATCATGCGCAAAATGCCGAATTGCGTAATATCAAGATTTTCGTCGCTGATCGATTTCCACTCGACGCGTGGAACAGAGAAAAGCCCCCAGAAGTGCTTACGGTGATGATGGTACATAGCAGACCTCCTTGTGGTCGTTAACTGAGCATTAACATCAAGGACCGCTTCAATTTCACTCTATGCCTTTTTCGACGGTTCTTCAAGCGCTTAGCCGAATATCATGCTGTCGACCAGCAACAGCAGGAACAGCCACATCAAGTACTGAATGGAATACTTGAACAGTCGCCAGGCAGCCAGCGGGTCCCGCTCATCAAATAACTGTTTCACGCCTCTGAACTGATAAATGTTCAGCAGCAGAACACCGGTTAGATAAAGCCAGCTGCTCATCCCGGTGACAAACGGCAGCAGGGTGCAGGCGAACAGTAACAGGCTGTATAGAAGAATCTGGGTGCGGGTAAAGGCATCACCATGCGTGACCGGCAGCATGGGCACTTTGGCGCCGGCGTATTCGTCTTTTTTATGTAATGCCAGGGCCCAGAAGTGGGGCGGTGTCCAGACAAAGATGATCAGCACCAGCAACAGGGCATCGGGATCAATCTGTCCGCTTACTGCAGTCCAGCCAAGTAATGGAGGCATGGCACCGGCGAGTCCGCCGATGGTGATATTCTGCGGTGTTGCCCGTTTCAGAAACAGTGTGTAAATCACTGCGTAACCAATCAAAGCAAACAGCGTCAGCCACATGGTGACCGGATTGACCAGAAACCACAGCAGTAAAAGCCCCGACGCTGCCAAAATCAAGGCAAAGGTGAGCGCCTGAAGTGGCGTGAGATGACCGGTCACCACCGGCCGCTGACGGGTCCGGGCCATGGTGGCATCCAGCTTGTGATCAATCAGGTTGTTAATGGCAGCGCCACTGGCCGCACAACACGCAATGCCGATAACGGCGATGGTCAAAACGCCCGTGTCGGGCCAGCCAGGTGCCAGTAATGCGCCGACCAGGGCAGTCAGCAGCATCAGCAGTACGACTTTGGGTTTGCACAGTGCCAGGTAATCTTTCCAGTTGGCACGGTGTAAAGCAGGCGTTGTGACAATAGAGTTTTGCATGGCGTCACCCCGTAGTTTGTGAGACAGAAGTTTGGCGGTGGGCAATACCGCTGGCAGCAGGTTTCAATCGCTGATGAAGATCAAGCAGACAAAGCATCAGCAAGGCGGCACCCGTGTTATGCGCGAGAGCCAGAGTCAGTGGCAGCATCAGCAGTGCGTTAGCAATGCCCAGTGCGATCTGCAATGTGGTCAGAAACAGGAGTAGACATATCTGCATTCTGAGCATCGTATAGCGCCATAAAGCGATGCATAGGCTGATAAGACACAAGGTCAATATCATCGCAAAAAAACGATGCACCACCTGAATGCTTTGTCTTGCTTCAGCTGATAGCAGACCGCCTTCATGACTTTGATCGATAAACTCTGTCAGGTTAAAGGCCTCTTTTAAGGGCGCTGCCGGCAGCCATTGCCCCTGACAGGTAGGGAAGTCGGTACACGCCAGACCAGCATACTGACTGCTGGTCCAGCCACCCAGGCTGATCTGAAAGAAAGTGAGTATGATCACTGTGCCCACTAAGTTTTTCAGGGTCGCTGGAATAGTCACCCTGTCCTGAGGATAAAACTGCTTACGCAGCCGCCAGAGTAATGCGAGAAGTATCATGCCGCCCAGCAGGTGAATGGTGACAATCTGGGGTTGCAGTTTCATGGTCACCGTCCACATGCCAAACAGGGCCTGGGCGATAACCAGTGCAAGCAGGCCGCGGCTCAGCCAGCGGCTGCGCGGGCTGACTCCCGGGTCTCTTTCCAGCCGTATCATGATTAGCAGGATAATCAGACCCAGTAAGCCCGCTGCGTAACGGTGAATCATTTCCATCCAGGCCTTGCCGGTATCAAGGCCGCTGAAAAGATGCTTCTCATGCTCTGCCGGCGGGAGCAACTGACCATAGCATCCCGGCCAGTCAGGGCAGCCAAGCCCAGCATCCAGCAATCGGGTCAGGGCACCGAGGGTGACCACGATGAAGGCGAGAGCAAATGCGAGGTTGGCGAGAGACTTGAGTGACATAGTCCTATCCGATATGCGAAGCCTTGAGTAACCAGTCGATATCGGCCAGAATTTTCTGGCCGTTCAAATCGGGTGCAAAACGCATCACCAGATTCCCTGCCGGATCAACCAGCCAGAAGCTGTGATCCTGCCAGTCAAGCTGATTTTGATTAAACCAGTCAATCAACGCTGGAGCAGTGACTGAGCGGACTTGCTCGTAGTTGACGTTATCGGGCCGGTCCTTGCCCATGTCACTTGAAAGCCACAAAGGCTGAACCCGTTTCAGGTCTGAGCCCATTGCCGTGTGTAATTGCTGCAAGCGGTGTAACTGCTCGGTACAACCGTTATTGCATTGCTGACTGAGCATCAAGAGCCCCCACTTGCCGTCCAGCTCGTCAGAGAGCTGCTGAGGCACAGTCATGCCTGCCGGCATTAATTCGCCATTATTTTTGGTGTCCAGTGGTAGCTGATTACCGATTAAAGCCAGCCCCCAGGCAAATAGCAGTGGCAATAAAGCGATCAGCCAGATGATTCTGAATAGCCATGGCTTTTGTGTCATGATTCCCTCCGGCGACTGGCAATCACTGTGATGATGCCGCAGGCAAGGCCGATAAGCAGCCATTGCACTGCATAACCCGCGTGCATCGGATATTTGTTTTCAGGTGCAGCATCAACGGCAACCAGCCCGACCGGTGCCGGATCGGCATAGATAACATAGGGCAACAGCTTGATATTCAGATGCTGACTAAGCAACGGGATCTCGATTTGCTGTAAAACCCCGGGCCAGGCAGGATCTTCTCTGGCCTCTGCCAGCATCAAGCCGGGCTCCGGTGTTTTGATTCGACCTGTGAGCCTGTTGATATCACTAAACGCTGTCAGCGACGGTTTCGTTTCTGTTTTAGCCGTCCAGCCGAGGTTGACCAGTATTGGACCCTGCTGACTTCTGAACAGACCGAGCACATGCCAACCAACCTGTCCCTGATATATCTGGTTGTCCAGCAGGAACAGGTTTTCGATAGTACCGCTGGCCTCGACCCGCTGGAATTCAGGCAAGTCCTGAGAAAGAAATACGGGTGGCTGATTTTGTTGCTGCAGGTAGACCTGGTAGCGTGCTTCAGCGGCCTGGGCTCTTTGCCACTGCCAATGGGAGAGAAACAGACACAGACTGATCGCGAATGCGGCAAATAGCAGATAAGCCGGACGCAATTTGAAGGCGCCCTGAAACCTAGTCTGAAGCAGTCGTTGTGCTGTCACAAAATCTCCTTGAATCGGGCTTCCTATAGCAAATAAACAGTGGTGAATAGAAAAATCCAGACCACATCGACAAAGTGCCAGTACCAGGCGCCGGCTTCAAAGCCGAAGTGCTTGTCCGGGGTAAAGTGACCCTGAAACACTCGGAACAGCAACACCAGTAAAATAATGCTGCCGATAGTGACGTGGGCACCGTGAAAACCGGTCAGCATGAAAAACGTGGCCCCGTAAATACCGGACTTCAGGGTCAGATCCAGTTCAGTGTAGGCATGAATATATTCATAGATCTGCAGACCGAGGAAAGTCAGGCCCAAGACAATCGTCAAGCCGAGCCAGCCTTTCAGCTTGGGTCTGTCTTCACGTTTCAGGGCTTTGTGAGCCGCGAGCAGGGTAAAGCTTGAGCCGACCAGTAATACGGTGTTGATCAGCGGTATATGCCAGGGGTTGATGACTTCCCGGATAGGCGGAAATTGATCCGGGTTGGGTGCCTGCATCAGCGGCCATGAGGCCTGAAACTGCGGCCAGAGCATGCTGGCCAGGCCTTTATCACCTTCACCATCCAGCCAGGGCACGGCAAACACCCGGATGTAAAACAGCACGCCGAAGAAGGCAAAAAAGAACATGACTTCGGAGAAAATAAACCAGGACATCCCGTAGCGGAAGGAGCGGTCCATCTGCGCTGAATAAAGACCCTGACGTGATTCGGCAATCACTGCTGCAAACCAGCCAATCATCATGCCTGCCAGGATCAAAGCGCCTGAGTTGAGCATAATCTGCGCCAGCAGGCTGTCGCTCTCCTGTTGCAGCGAATAAATCAGGGCGGCGGCACCGCCAAGGGTTAGAAACAGTCCGACAGCACCGATAATCGGCCAGTGACTTTGTGGTGGAACATAGTAGGCGGAATGTTGGGCCATAATGAGTTCCTCCCTAAATGACAGTGCTAGTCGACGCCGCTCGCGTCGCGCTCACTGATATCAAACAAGGTATAGGATAAGGTCAGCTTGCTGATCTCCTCCGGTAGTGCAGGATCAACAAAAAACACCAATGGAAACTGTTTGGCTTCGCCGGCCGCAAGCGGCTGACGCTGGAAACAGAAACATTCGATTTTGTTCAGGTAATCGGCCGCCTGAGGTGGAGATACACTGGGTATAGCCTGTGCGACCACCGCCCGGTTATAGCTGTTGTTGACTGAAAAATGGATCTGTTTACGTTCACCTACAGTCAGTTTGATTTCTTCCTGTTCCGGGTAGAAGCCCCAGGGTAAATTGTCATTGCGATTGGCAACAAACTGGACGGTGATGGTCCGGTCTGAATTGGCAGCCAGGGCATTGATGTCCCCCTGATAGGCGCCTTTGGTTTTACCGTTCAGGCCGGTGACTTCGCAAAACACATCGTAAAGTGGGACCAGCGCAAAGCCGAAGCCGAACATCAGCACCACGATGAGAATCAGACCACTGGGGCTTGAAGGTTTGAGCCAGTGTCTCATTTTCGCTCCAGATCCGGCGGGGTGGTAAAGGTATGGTAGGGGGCCGGTGTCGGCACACTCCATTCCAGTCCGCGGGCACCTTCCCAGGGCAATTGCTCAGCTTTTTTACCACTGCGTACGGTTTTAATCAGGATATAAACAAACAGCAGCTGGGTGGTGCCAAACAGGAAAGCCCCCAGACTGGTCAGCATATTAAAGTCGGCAAATTGCAGGGCATAATCGGGAATCCGTCTTGGCATGCCGGCAAGACCAACAAAATGCATCGGGAAGAATGTCAGGTTGACACCGATAAAGGACAGCCAGAAATGCCATTGCCCCAGTTTCTCGTCATACATTTTGCCGCTCCACTTGGGCAGCCAGTAATAGACGGCAGCGATGATGCCAAACACAGAACCGGGTACCAGCACATAATGAAAGTGAGCGACGACAAAATAGGTGTCGTGATACTGGAAGTCAGCCGGCGCAATGGCAAGCATCAGGCCTGACAGCCCACCGATGGTAAACAGCACGATAAAGGCAATCGCAAACAGCATCGGTGTTTCAAAGGTCATCGAGCCTTTGAACATGGTGCTTATCCAGTTAAACACCTTAACCCCGGTCGGCACGGCTATCAGCATCGTGGTGTACATGAAAAACAGTTCACCCGCCAGCGGCATGCCAACGGTAAACATATGGTGAGCCCAGACGATAAAAGACAGGAAAGCGATAGCCACCGTGGCAAGCACCATGGCCCGGTAACCAAACAGGGGTTTGCGGGCGAAAGTGGGGATGATTTCTGAAATCACGCCGAATGCCGGCAGCACCATGATATAGACCTCAGGATGCGCGAAGAACCAGAACACATGCTGGAACAGCACCGGATCGCCACCGCCGGCCGCACTGAAGAAACTGGTGCCGAAATGCACATCCATCAGCACCATAGTTACAACCGCAGCCAGGACCGGCATGACCGCTATCAACAGAAAGGCAGTGATCAGCCAGCTCCAGACGAACAGCGGCAGATCCATCATTTTCATGCCCGGTGCCCGCATATTGAAAATGGTGACGATGACGTTAATGGCGCCGAGAATCGAAGAAATCCCCATCATATGCACGGCAAACACAAAGAAAGTCACACTGGGCGGGGCATAAGTGGTCGATAAAGGCGCATAGAAAGTCCAGCCAAAGTCAGGCGCGCCGCCCGGCATGAATAATGTCGACAGCAACATCGCAAAGGCAAACGGTAATATCCAGAAGCTGAAATTGTTGAGCCGTGGCAGGGCCATATCGGGGGCGCCTATCATCAGCGGCACCTGCCAGTTAGCGAGACCGACGAATGCCGGCATCACGGCACCGAATATCATGATAAGGCCATGCATGGTCGTCATCTGGTTGAAGAATTCCGGCATCACCAATTGCAGGCCCGGCTGGAATAATTCCGCCCGAATCACAAAGGCCATGGTGCCGCCGATGAATAGCATGATCAGACTGAATACCAGATACAGTGTCCCGATATCCTTGTGGTTGGTGGTCAGTATCCAGCGGCTAAAGCCCTTGGCTGGTCCGTGATGCATCGTCTCTGCGTGTGCGCTCATAACGACCTCACTGTTTATCCATCAGGTCCTGTATTTCGGCAGGGGTGACCCTATCACCGGTCTTGTTGCCCCAACTGTTGCGTTCAAAGGTGATGACTGCTGCAATATCGACGGCGGTGAGTTGTTTGCCGAAAGCCGGCATGCCTTTCTCCACCCGGCCGTTGGTCACGATCTTCATATGCTCCAGTTTTTCACCCTGAACGATGCTGCTACCGTCCAGCGCCGGGAATGTCGGCGGCATACCGGAGCCATCCGCCTGGTGACAGGCAGCACAGTTTTTCTCGTAGACCGTGGCACCGGTATTGACCAGCTCTTCCAGGCTCCAGTCTTTGTCAGCAGCAGCGACAGCGGCTTGCTGCGCGGCTTTCTGGTCGGCCAGCCAGGTTTCATATTCCGACTCGGAGACGGCTTTCACTTCAATCGGCATGAAAGCATGATGTTTGCCGCAGAGTTCAGCACATTGCCCCCGATACACACCGGGTTCCTTGATGCGGGTCCATGACTCGTTGATAAAGCCCGGAATCGCATCTTTTTTGATTGCCAGATCCGGCACCCACCAGGCATGAATCACATCATTGGAAGTAAATAAAAAGCGGACTTTTTTGTGAACCGGCACGACAACGGGGTTATCTACTTCCAGCAGGTAGTTGGGGTTTTTCTTTTTGCGGTTTTCGATCTCTTCACGTGGCGTTGCCAGCACGCTGAAAAAGTCGACATCTTCACCGATGTATTTGTAATGCCACTTCCACTGATGACCCGTGACCTGAATATCGATATCCGACTCACTGGCGTCATAGAGATCACCGAGGGTAATGGTGGAGGGGATAGCGATGGCCACCAGAATCAGGAAAGGAATGGTGGTCCAGATGACTTCAACCAGAATATTGCCATGGAACTGGGCCGCCTCATGCCCTCGCGACTTTCGATGATGATATATCGACCACATCATGACGCCGAAAACCACCACGGCTATTGCCAGGCAGATATAGAAAATCGTCATGTGCAGGTTGAAAACGGATTGACTGGTGTCGGTCACACCAGTAGGCATGTTGAATTCCAGCGCCAGGAGCGGCGCGGGCAGAACAAGAGCGAGACAGAAAAGATGCAGTCGTCGGCACATAGCACTCTCCTTGCATCGAGGGTGAAGCCATCATTGGCGTTCACGCTGCAAAAATAATTTGCTCTTAAGAATCAAGTATATGCCTTTTATCGGAATTTACCAGTCCGATTTGAAAATAAGCGAAATAAAAAGCAAGCAGCCAGCTCAGTCGTATTTGAGAAATCACAATCTGACAGGCTTGGCAGGTATAATCGCCGGCTGAAATTCTTCATTGATGGTAGATAGCTCAGGCTTTTTTTCGACTGTCTGAATGAATCAGTGATGAAACACTACGTTGACGTTTTTACAACAAAGCCTTCACTTCTAGAATTTACTTTAAGTTCCATAGCCACAGTTTTGATAAAGAACATGTCCTTGACACGACCTTCACGGGCTTTTCTCCCACTTTTACCAAATGCCGCTAAGTCCTTGTCATAAAAAGAGGATTTTGTTGATTCAGATGCTTGACTTCATGCATTTGCAATCCTATAGTGTCGACAAGTGGGGAAAAGTGGATCTAAGTGGATCAATTTTTTTGAGGGCGGCAAGTGTTTCGAGGCGTGGCAACATTCAATCTGGATGCCAAAGGGCGGATGGCGATACCAGCCAAGTTCCGCAAGCATCTTGACGTCTGTTGCGAAGGTCGTCTGATTGTCACCATTGATCACTCCGACCACTGCCTGCAGTTATATCCACTGCCCGAATGGGAATTAGTTGAACAAAAACTCACTGCGCTCCCCAGTTTGAATCCTCAAGTCCGTCGTTTGAAAAGAATGCTGCTCGGTAATGCCACTGAATGTGAAATGGATGGTAATGGTCGTATTTTGCTGCCGGCCAAACTGCGTGAATTCGCCGGGCTTGATAAGAGCATGGTGATGACCGGGCAAGGCAACAAGTTTGAACTCTGGAATGAGCAAACTTGGAATGAACTCATGGATGACTGTCTGGAAGAGAAGTTTGACGAGAATCTAACGGCTGAACTAGAAAGCCTGTCGATATAGGGCGGAATTATGACTGAGATCCACTCGGAACATCTGCCAGTCTTGCTGGACGAGACCCTCGACGCCCTGTCTGTGAAAGCCGACGGTAAATACCTCGACGCCACTTTTGGCCGTGGTGGTCATAGCCGCGCAATTCTGGCTCAACTCTCTGAAAACGGCCGTCTGCTGGGGCTGGACCGTGATCCGCAGGCTGTTGCCAGCGGCAGAAAGCTGGCCGCTGACGATCCCCGCTTTGCTATTGAACACTGCGCCTTTTCTGAACTCGCTGGCGCGGTCCACGCCCGTTTGTGGCAAAACCAGATTGACGGCATTCTGATGGATATCGGTGTGTCCTCACCTCAACTCGATGACGCCGGGCGGGGTTTCAGTTTTTACAAAGACGGTCCGCTGGATATGCGGATGAACCCCGAGGCCGGTATCAGTGCCGCTGAATGGCTGGCCACCGCAGAGATGAATGATATCGCCCATGTGCTCAAAACACTGGGTGAGGAGCGTTACAGCAAACGCATAGCGCGTGCCATTGTCGAGAGTCGTGATGACAATCCGATTACCACCACTAAACAGCTGGCTGAGCTGGTGGATAAGGCCAGTCCTTCGCGGGAAAAGAATAAACATCCGGCAACCCGCACTTTCCAGGCAATACGTATCTATATTAATAATGAGTTGGAAGAGCTGCGTCAGGCCCTCGAACAGGCCCTGGATGTGCTGGCTGTCGGCGGCCGCCTGGTGGTGATCAGTTTCCACTCTCTCGAAGATCGTATCGTTAAACGCTTTTTCCGCGATGAAGCCCGGGGCGATGATTTGCCCTCACACTTTCCGGTTACTGTCGATCAACTCAATCATCGCCTGAAAATTATTGGTAAGGCCATTAAAGCCGGTGATGCAGAGCTGGCTGTTAACCCCAGAGCACGCAGCGCAATATTGCGTGTGGCGGAGAAGCTGGCATGAAGTTGAAGCCATATCTGGAACAGGTGCATATCGATATGCCGATGCTGGTGATGGTCATTCTGGTGATCATTTCTGCCGTGGGCGTGATCTATTCCAAGCATCTCAACAGGAATGAATTCATCCAGCTGCAGAAACTGGAGAAACAGCGTGATCTGCTCAATGAAGAATGGGGTCGCCTGCTGCTTGAACAAAGTACCTGGGGCAGCCCAAGCCGTGTTGAACAACAGGCCAGAACCCGTCTTAATATGATCGTGCCCAGCGCCGATATGACCGTGGTGATCAAACGATGAGTGCGGCACGCGTCAGTCATCAGCAAGTCGGGCTCTGGCGCCTGAACCTGGTCAGGGTGATGTTCATCCTGTTCGCTCTGGGCTTGTGCTGGCGCTTGGCTGATATTCAGATCCTGAATCCGGAATTCCTGCGTAACCAGGGTGATGCCCGTCATTTGCGTCAGGTACCGGTAGTCGCTCACCGGGGCATGATCCTGGATCGCAATGCTGAGCCGCTGGCTATCAGCACGCCGGTGCACTCAATCTGGCTCAACCCGCAGGATGTGCCGGCTGATCATCCCAAACTGGCGCAACTCGCTGACAAGTTGAATCTGTCGACCAGTACCGTTCGTGACAAGATCAACGGCAATCAGTCACGTGAGTTCATATATCTCAAGCGCCGGGTCACACCGGAACTGGCTCAGAGTGTCAAAGCTCTGGGCATTCATGGCGTCTATCTGCAGCGTGAATACAAACGCTACTATCCGGCAGGGGAAGTCACAGCGCATATGCTTGGCTTTACCAATATTGATGATATCGGTCAGGAAGGTCTGGAACTCACTTACGATGCCGTACTGACCGGGCGCTCCGGACTGAAACGCATGGTGCGTGACAGTAAGGGTAACTTTGTCGAGGGCGGCGAGTTGATTCGTCCTGCCAAGGCGGGTGAAAACATTCAGCTCAGTATTGACCTGCGCTTGCAGCATCTGGCCTTTCAGGCATTGAAAAACGCGGTCGATGAACATAAAGCCAAGGCGGGTACTGCGGTTGTGCTGGATATCCAGAGCGGCGAAGTGCTGGCGATGGTCAATCAGCCCTCATTCAACCCTAATAACCGTGAAGGTCTGGAGCCCAGTCATTACCGCAACCGCGCGGTCACCGACTTGTTTGAACCTGGTTCTACCGTTAAACCGTTTACCGTGGCGAGTGGCATCAAGTCCGGCAAATTCGACCTGAGCTCAATCATCAATACCCATCCGGGTGTGTTCCGGGTCAGCGGTCATCCGATTCGTGATTTCCGTGATTACGGTGAAATTGATCTGGCTACCTTGATTCAGAAGTCGAGCAATATCGGCGCGACCAAGATTGCTTTGGAACTGGACCCACAGGTGTTATGGCAGGATTTTGCCCGCTTCGGCCTGGGTGAAGCGACCGGTGCCTACTTCCCGGGTGAAGTGATGGGCACGATGCCGGATCCACAGTCCTGGCGCACACTGGATCGCGCCACCATGGCTTTCGGCTATGGCCTGTCAACCTCAGCACTGCAACTGGCAAGAGCCTACAGCGTTCTGGGCAGCGGCGGCATATTAAAGCCGGTGACTTTTGTCAAACATGGTGAGACCCCGAAAGGGCGTCGCATGTTTGCCGCCGACCTGATGCATCAGGTAATGGCGATGATGGAAAAAGTGGTTGAGCCAGGTGGAACGGCGACCCGTGCAGCCGTGGCCAACTATCGGGTCGCCGGTAAAACCGGTACCGCGAAGAAATCAATCAGCGGCGGCTACGCTGATAAACGTTATCAATCCGTATTTGCAGGGATTATTCCCGCCAGTGCCCCGCGCCTGGCGATGGTGGTCATGGTGGACGAACCCCGTGGTGAGGAATATTACGGCGGTGCAGTTGCTGCTCCGGTCTTTGCTGAAGTCATGACCGGCGCCATGCGACTGCTCAACATCGCACCGGATGCATTACCGATGACGCAAATGCAGGTGGCCCACAAATGATGACATCAATCGTGAAAAAACAATCTCTGACCTGGCTGCTGCAGGATTGGGTAGCCGACGATGTCGAACTTCAGGAATGCATGCTGAGTGATATCAGCATGGACAGCCGGCGAGTTACCGCCGGTTGTTTGTTCCTGGCATTGGCAAAACTGCCCGCCGAGCGAGAGAGACACCTGCATCAGGCACTGGATAAAGGCAGCTTCGCCGTATTGATTGATGCCAGTCAACCGCTTACTGACATCGAGAAAGCGATGCTGGATGAAGCCGTGGTGACGGCCTATCCGGTTAAAGACCTGGCGAAACAGGCCGGTTTTATCGCAGCACGATTTTATGAACATCCTTCAGAACATATGACGGTTATTGCCGTGACCGGTACCAATGGTAAAACCTCTGTCAGCCAGTTTGTGGCACAGGCGCTGGAAGCCAGTGGTGAGCCCTGTGGTGTCATCGGCACCATGGGCGCCGGGCGCATCAGCGATCTGGAACTGACCGGTATGACCACACCCGATCCGGTTTCAATGCAACGGCTGCTGGCCGGATTTGAACTGGAAGGCTGTCGTTATGTAGCGCTGGAAGCTTCATCTCATGCTCTGGTGCAGGGCAGGCTCAACAGTGTGGATGTCAATCTCGCGGTACTGACTAATCTGAGCCGTGATCATCTGGACTATCACGAAACCATGGAACAGTACGCTGCAGCCAAGCAGAAGCTGTTTGAAATGACTTCGGTCAGTCAGGTGGTGCTCAATATCGACGATGATTTCGGCCTGCAGGTTAAACACGCACTGCGCGATGACATTGAATTGCTCACCTACAGCAGCAGTGGTGAGGCTGATATCAGTGCCAGTCTGATTGAATGCCGCCGTGATGGCGTGGCTTTTGATTTGAGCATTAATAAAACCAAACAGGCTATCCAGCTACCGGTGATGGGGCGTTTTAACGTCGACAACCTGCTTGCCACACTGGCTGTGATGAAGCTGATTGGCTTTGATGACAATCAAGCCCGTGAAGCGCTTCGACATTGCCATGCCGTGTCCGGCCGGATGGAAGCGCATGGTCTTGAAGGACAACCCTGCGTGGTTATCGATTATGCCCACACGCCGGATGCCCTTGAGCAGGCATTGAAAACGCTGCGCAGTCACCTGCCACAAGACGGTCAGCTCTGGTGTGTATTTGGCTGTGGCGGTGATAGGGACAAAGGTAAACGTCCGCTGATGGGGCAGATTGCAGAAGCCGAGGCCGACCGTGTCGTCATTACTGACGATAACCCACGCACCGAAAACCATCAGTCCATTATTGACGACATTCTGGCTGGCTGCCGTCAGCCGGAGAATATCCGCGTTGAACTGGACCGCAAGGCGGCGATTGTTTACGCGCTATCGCACGCTACACCCAAGGATATCGTGCTGGTGGCCGGTAAGGGCCATGAAGCCTATCAGGAGATTGAACACATTAAATATCCATTCAGCGACACCCTGATTGTCAGTGACGTGCTGGGTGATTTACGTAACGGTGTTTACAACGTCATGGGAGGTCATTAATGGCCTTGTCGATGACATTGGAACAACTGGGTCGTCTCCTGGGCTGTGAAGTCAGCGCGGGGGAGGTAAAGGTCCACGGCGCTGTGATTGATACCCGCAAGATCAGAAAGGGCAACCTGTTTGTCGCACTCAAGGGTGAGCGCGTCGACGGCCATGATTTTCTGGCACAGGCAAGGGAAGCCGGTGCAGTGGCGGCCCTGGTATCAGAATATCGTGATGATCCATTACCGCAGTTGCTGGTCAAGAATGTTCGTCAGGCTTTTGCCAAAATTGGGCGTGCCTGGTTGCAGCAAAATCGTACCAAGGTGCTTGCAATTACCGGCAGTAACGGCAAAACCAGCGTCAAGGAAATGGTCACCGCCATTTTGCGTCAGATGGGGCCGGTGTTATCCACGCAGGGTAATTTAAACAATGATCTGGGTGTGCCATTGACCCTGTGCCGGCTGGATCCTGAGGACAAGTTCGCCGTAATTGAGATGGGCACCAACCATCCTGGTGAAATTGCCCAGTTGGTCAAAATGGCTCAGCCCGATGTCGCGGTTATCAATAATATCGCACCGGCACACTTGGAAGGCTTTGGTACTGAAGCGGGTGTGGCGATAGAAAAAGGTGCCATTTATGCGGGCCTGGCTGCAGACGGTACTGCGGTAGTTAATGCAGATATGC
>JABURN010000142.1 GCA_014762585.1 Methylophaga sp. | reverse complement strand
TGACGGCACTGCCAGAAAATGCTGCTCATCAAAGCGGTGCAGGCCGCAGTCCATCCGGAAGCGGTGGAACAAGCCCATGCCGCGTAAAGTAGCGGAAGTCAGCACAACGCCGAAAGACCGCGCCCACAAACTGCGATCGAGAAAATAGGCGGCGGTCATCGGGCCTGCATGAATAACCAGCGTCTGCTGCTTGGCAAACTGCTCCAGCGATAACCAGCGCACATTGGGCGGCCGGTCTTCCTGATCCGGTTCCAGAAACAGCGCCATAAAATCTATCAGGTAACCGAAAATATTCTGTACGGTACCGACCTGCGGCAGGAGCGCTTCACCGACTTTGTTGGATAGCTGGGTTTTCTCCAGACCTTCCTTAATCCATTTCGCCAGCACGGAATAATGCTTGTAGATATTGTTCGCTCTCTGCAGCAGATTCTGACAGGGAATCAGCAAGGCATTCACCAGCGGGCTGTTCCAGAAAATACGCGGCTCACTGATCCGCCCTTCCAGCAGGTCATGCACCAGACCATCACTCTGCAGGATGGTTTCCAGTTGTTGCAGATGACTGATAACCGCTGGCAGGTCACGCCTTAATTCGCTGAGCATATAACCGAAATCATGCTGACGAAAAGCCAGGGCTGACGGGATTTTCTTCAACACACTGTCGGCGGTTTCGGTGGTCTGATACAGCTGTATGAAGTTGAGTGCTTTTGCCGCATGGTCCAGTGCTTTTCGCGGCAGATTATGTGCCTCATCGAATACAAACAGCACCTCTTCCGGGTTAGGCAATACGAGCCCCCCGCCCAGATCGGCATCACTCAGAATCAGATCATGATTAGCCACCACCACCTGGGCGCTGACCATCTCCCGCCTTAGTTTGTAATAGGGGCATTGCAAATAAAATGAGCAGCTTTTGCCGGCGCAGCCCTCAGAATCTGTGGATATCTGGTTCCAAAGGTCGGGGCTGACCTTGTCGCGGCGGCTGTCCCTGTCACCATCCCAACGCGCCTGCTCCCACTCACTGAGCATTTGTTTGGCTGCCGCCATGTGCAGCGCCTGCTGATATTTGGCTTCGATATCAATATCCAGTGTCTGTTGCTCCGGAGCGGTCGCCAGCTGACTGAGTTTACTGGGGCACAGGTAACGTCTGCGCCCTTTCACCTGAACAAATCGAATCGGCTGTTCCAGTGCTGCAGAAAACTGGGGCAGGTCTTTCTGGATGAGCTGTTGCTGCAGGTTCACCGTGGCCGTACTGATAACGAGGGTTTTCTTGTTGTTGATGGCTGCCTCTATGGCACCACTGAGGTAAGCCAGCGTTTTGCCGACCCCTGTCGGCGCCTCCACGACGGCAATACGCTGCTGAGCCGGTCTCGCCATCTGAATGGCAATAAACTCGCTCATCTGCTGTTGCTGCGGCCGGGGTTTGAAGTCGGGGATCGCCGCCTGCAGACGACGAAAAATGGCATCTGACAAGTTCAGCCTCCGACCTGATAAGTCAGCGGCTTATCTTCAAGGTATTCCAGTATATTGCTGACTGTGGTCTCGGCGATATGCTGCAGCGCTTCTTTGGTGAAATAGGCCTGGTGACCGGTGACAATGACATTGGGCAGCGTAATCAGGCGCTGAATCACATCATCCTGAATAATATCCAGCGAGTGATCCTCAAAAAACAGACTGCCTTCCTGCTCATAGACATCCATGCCCAGATAAGCAATATGATGGGCTTTAAGGCCATCCAGCACAGCCTGTGTGTCCATCAGCGCACCGCGGCTGGTATTGATCAGCATCACCCCGGGCTTCATTTGGGCTACGCTGTCGCGGTTAATCAGATGCCGGGTCTGATCATTGAGTGGACAGTGCAGGCTGATGATGTCGCTGGCCTCAAACAGGCTATCTAGATCGACGCTTTCAAAGCCCAGGCGGCGACATGTTTCTTCATTAAACGGATCATAAATCAGGATCCGGCAACCAAAAGCCCGCATTCTCTCGGCAACCAACTGTCCAATCTTACCGCCGCCGATAACGCCAAGGGTCTTAGCGTAAAAATCAAACCCCAACAGGCCATCCAGAGAGAAATTGCCGTCGCGGACGCGGTTATAGGCACGTGGCAGTTTGCGGCTCAGGGCCAGCATCAGAGCAATGGTATGTTCAGCCACTGCATAGGGTGAATAAGCCGGTACATTCACAACGCGAATACCCAGTTCAGCGGCTGCCGCCAGATCCACCTGGTTATATCCGGCGCAGCGAAGCGCAATCAGTCGGGTGCCGCCTTCAGCCAGTAGTGACAATGTTTCCCGGCCCAAATCATCATTCACAAAAGCACTGACGACTACAGCGCCGTGAGCCATTACCGCCGTCGAGGGATTCAATTGCAATTCAAAACACTGAAACTCGACTTCCGCTGTTGCGGCACGCAGCAGAAAAGCCTGGTCATAGGGTTTGGCACTGAAAACAGCTATCTGCACGACAGAAAATGGCCCGTTGATGAAGGTTCAAGTCGCTATTGTCCTAATCTCACGGTATCAATTCAATCTTTATCCGGTGCAAATTGTCGGGAAATTTCTTACACTGCATATAAGCGTCGACAGGAAGCACGGCATTATGGCGATAAGACCTCACCGCCCCATCTGTACCTTATGCCTGAACCCGGCACTGGATGTGACTTACCATGTCACCAAGCTCATTCCGGATGAGAAATCCCGTGCTGATAGCGCGCGTTATGACCCGGGCGGTAACGGCATTAATATCGGTCGCGCGCTTACCCGCCTTGATATCGAATCCCATACGATCTGCGTGATTGCCGGTGCAGTCGGGCGTATTTTCAAAACCCTGCTGGCTGAGCAGTTGAGTCATGTCGTCTATGAAGAAGTCACCGGTGAAACCCGAATCAATACCACCATTATTGAAACCGGCACGCACAATCAATTTCAGATAACCAGCAGTGGTACCGATATCCCTGAGCCGGATATCGAGCGCATCGCCGACGATTTTATTGAAGTCACCGGCGACGGTTACGGCATTATCACCGGCTCCTGTCAGCCCAATGTCTCTCTGTCTCTTTATGCTGAACTGGTAGAACGGATTAACCGCCAGGGCGGCCGTGCTGTTGTCGATGTACATGGAGAGATGCTGAAACGGGCCATCGCCGCCAAACCGTTCATGATTAAGCCCAACAAGTACGAACTGGAAATGATGCTGGGCCAATCCTTGCCGACGCCCGAAGCGGTAGCTCGCAGTGCCCGGCGCATCCAGCAAGGCGGGGTGGATTATGTCTGCGTCTCGCTCAGCCACGAGGGTGCCCTGCTGGTGACACCGGAAAACAGCTACTTTGCCAAAGCGCTGGACGTGACCGTTAATACCACCGTTGGCGCCGGTGACTCGATGGTCGCCGGTCTGGTTGCCGGTTTCAGCCTGCATGACACACCGGAACAGATTCTGACTCTGGGGCTGGCCTGCGGTGCCGGTACCGTCATGCATCCGGGCACCGAGTTATTCGATGAGAGTGATATTGAATGCCTCAGTAAACAGGTCGTTATTCAAAAGCTGGATATCTGAATCAGTCAGATGTGATTTCACCAGTCCACACAACTTAAAATACTGGCACCAAGCGCAACATCAGTTTTGATCATGGCTCTCGTGTTTGAGCATGCTAAGCTCCAATTGCTTCCAGAAAAGCCCGGTAAGTGCAATAAATAGAACCACTAACAGCAGCTTGGCTGATGGTGCACCCAGTGCCCACAAGGTCAGGCCGGAATAGAGTAACCAGAGGGCTGGTATGAGTGAAATGCACCACAACAGCCACCCTCTTGATATCATGATTGCCAGCCCCAGCGTCGTCATCGATGTAGGATCAGCATGAATACCAAAGACCTCAGCCCGCAAGCCGCTGCCATCACTTAACAGTCCTATAACAGGCAAACCAATCAGTCCGGCAAGAGCGATAAACGTCCCAACAATGCTGGCGTGGCTCTTAGCGGATCTGTCATCAAGACCAATTCCCGTCAGCGCCAGAAACAGAAGCAGAGCTGATTGAAGAAGGAAAGCAAATGCAATGTAGCCCCCAGCCCAGTTCAGTTCGGCATAAAGCCGCATAAAAAAGGCTACAGCGACAAATAGCCAAACTGGCGCGATCAGCAGACAAGCGAGTCGGAGGCGCTGTTTCAGAACCAGCCATAGGGCGACCATGCCCAACACAATAGTTATCAAATGCAGCGGCCAGTATGTCTCGCCCATGCGCTCAAGCAGGCGAAAGTAAATATCAGCAGTAAAGGGAACAAAATCCTGCAGCGAGTAGCTGGACCCGAAAATCATAGCGACTCAATGAAGTTAACCATCTTCTGTCGGGTACTGGCTGTAGGCATAGTCCCCATACCCGCATGCATATTTTCACGCAGGTGGGCGACCTGCGTCGTCGCGGGAATGGCACAAGTAATGGCAGGGTGACTCACAATAAACTTCAACAGAAAATCGGCCCAGGTGCTGCAGCCGCATTCTTCTTCCGCCCACTCGGGCAGCGACTCGTTACGGCGCTTCAAACCTTTAATCAGCCGACCACCATCGTAAGGCCGGTTGGCAATGACGGCTATACCTTTTTCCCGCGCCAGTGGCAGCAGTCGGTTTTCCACCTCACGATGCGTGATGTTGTAGGTCAACTGGGCAAAATCAATATCCTCAGAGGCCAGGATCTGCTCAAATTCCTGGTGGCGACGACCATGCGAAGTGGTAATACCAATATAGCGAATCAGCCCTTCTTGTTTCATTTCCCTTAGCGCTGCCAAATGCTCGCGCCAGTCTGTCAGGTTGTGCACCTGCACCAGGTCGAATTGCTCCAGCTTCCAGCGCCCCAGCAGATTAGCGACCTGCTCATGAGCTGAGCCACCGGCCGGGCTCCATACTTTTTCAGCTGAGAAGAGGGTGTCAGGAATTCCCAGTTGCTGCAGCGCGTGACCTACCGTATCAGGGGAAGAGCCATACATGGGCGAGGAATCAATCAGGCCCCCTCCAATTTCGAAAAACGCGCTTACCACCTCGGTTCTGGCTGCAAGTAACTTGGGATCAGTACCGACATTGAATGTTTGCCAGGTACCCAGACCAATCACCGGCAGGGTTTTATCAGCAGAAAACGGCTTTTGCAGCAGCTCCTTGCTGGCTGCCAATCGTGGCATTGCAGGCAGCAGCGTCACAGCCAGTCCGGCAGTGAGCATTTTCAGACTTTGCCTGCGTGTGTAACGATTGTTCATAGTCAACGCCCTATGAGAGTGAGCCAAAGCAGCGACCTGCCACTGTGTTGGTATTGAGAACGTAATCAAACCTTATCAGTGCTGACTTGTCGTTGACAAACCGAATCTCGTCGCTTGGGCTGAGGCGCGAAGCCCGAGTTACCAGGCTTAATATCCCGGTGAGATGATGGTCTCTATTTTTATCAGTTTCTGCCCGTAATGATTTTCTGAGGCAGGCCTTGCTTGATAATTTCAGACCGGCTGCAGTAAATCATCCACCAGAAACTGAACCGATTTAGTGGCCCTGAACTCATTGACTGCCAGCCTGTAGCGGATCAGTACTTTTGTGCCCCGCTCGAGCCAGTCAGGCTTGCCGTGTCTGAATGCCATCGCGGTAATTTGCCGTTCATCAGCCACTTTCAAACTCAGGCGCAGGTGATCCTGGTCCTGCCCCACCAGACGCCAGTCGACGACTTCAAACAGACCGTGAAAACGGGGTTCTTCAAAACCCTGCCCCCAGGGTGCTGCATGGGGAATTAATTCAGCAAGTTCGAGATTGATTTCGGCATGATGTAACTCGCCATCTGAATCCAGATGCTGCTGATATACCGCCGGGTCAACCATCTCCGACAGCGCCAATTCAAAGGCCTGAGAAAAAGCTTCAAAATCCGTCTGTTTCAGCGTCAGTCCGGCTGCCATGGCATGACCACCAAACCGCTGCAGCAGCTCGGGATGCTGGCTGGCAATCCGTGCCAGAACATCGCGTATGTGCACACCGGCAATAGATCGCGCTGAACCTTTTATTTCGCCTTCATTGCCGGGGGCAAAGGCAATCACCGGTCGATGCAGCTTTTCCTTGATGCGGGATGCCAGCAGTCCAATCACACCCTGATGCCAGTCTGAATCAAACAAACAATAACCGGGGGCCGTGTTCTCGGTCTCTAAAGACAGTGTATTCAGCATCTGCAACGCATCCTGCTGCATTTGCTGCTCTACAGCGCGGCGTTCCAGATTGATCTGATCCAACTGTGCCGCCATTGTCAGCGCCTGTTGCCAGTTGTCGATTAACAATAGATTAATGCCGAGCCCCATATCTTCCATTCTGCCGGCGGCATTGAGCCGGGGTGCAATGCTGAATGCCAGATCCGGGCTGGCCAGTTTAGCCGCTTCCCGACCAGCGACCTGTGCCAGAGCAAGAATGCCGGCACAGGCTCTTCGCTGGCGCATGCGCTTGAGCCCCAGGTCCACCAATGTCCGGTTTAACTGATCCAGCGGCACCACATCGGCAATCGTACCCAGCGCTACAATATCCAGCCAGTCGGCCACATTGGGTTCTTTGATGGACTGCTGCTCAAACCAGTTCTGTTCACGTAAAGCCTGTCGGAGCCCCAGCAACAGATAAAAGCAGACACCGACACCAGCCAGATTTTTGGACGGGAAAGAATCATCGGGCTGGTTGGGATTAATAATGGCATCAGCCTCGGGCAGCGTCTCGGCTGCCAGGTGATGATCCGTCACCAGCACCCTGATGCCACGCTCTCTAGCCTCTCGTACACCCGCAATAGCCGCAATGCCGTTATCAACGGTCAGTAATAAATCCGGCTGTTTCTCAAGCGGAATTTCATCAAGCAGTTCCGGCGTCAGACCATAGCCATGAACAAAACGGTTGGGGACAATAAAGTCGATATGTTTGAGACCGAAGGCTTTGAGACCACGAATCGCCAGGGCACAACTGGTAGCACCGTCGCTATCAAAATCTGCGACCACGGTCACTTTCCACTGCTGTTGCAGGGCCTCAATCAACAATGAAACAGCCTGGTCCATACCCAGCATTTGCTCGGGACGAGGCAAATCACTGAGCTCGAAGAAAAGTTTGTCTTCAGCATTGATGCCTCGCGCTGCTAATACCCGCCGCAGACAATCCGGCCAGTTTTCCGGCAGCCGTTCCCAACCATGGCTATCACGTTGTTTGATCATCATTTCTGTCATCGCCAGAAGCACCAGCTTGATAACGGCGTCAGTCTGTAATCACCCCACTCCGGAATAATGAGCTCTAACTCATGCAAGCGCCATTGTTTTAGAGCCCGCATTGCCGGTAATACCCAGTTATGGGCTATCTGCTGCCATTGTGCATCCCAGTCACCGTTTGCATCGAAGCTCAGCACGTGCAGAGCGTGTCTTGCGGTAATCTGTTCAAACTGACTAATCCCTGTTTGATAATTCGATTGAGTTTCAGCCGTCAGGGCTTTTAACAAAGGCGCATTGCCTGAAACATGCGACCAGGCTCGACAGGCCGGCATCGCCCCTTTGCCCCAGAACCACAGGCTGTTAATCGGTACTTTACCGGCTGCTTCCCGAGCCTGGTTTTCCGGGCAATCGAACAACAGCATCTGAATTTCATTCCATAAACGGATCCAGTCTTCAGCCCCTTCCCCTCTGGGCAGATAATCCCCCACTGGGCGGCCGTTTAAGCCCTCTTTTGCACTAAAAGTGACCGATGGCAGTTGCTGACATTCGAGTAACCAATTCTCGGCATCGAGTACGCAGAGCCTGGCCTCGAAATCATCCAATAAAGGCTGAATACGCAAGGCGAAAGCCTTGGCCTCTTCGAGGCTTAAGTCCAGATCACGATAAAACAGCAGTAACTGGTCACGGTCTGCATGCAGGTAGCAGGGATCCGCGCAGAGATTGCGATCGCTGCCGGCGCGTAATGCGGCTATCGGTAAATCATCCGGGTCGAGTTGACTGTCAGCGAACAGCGACAACAGGCGACGATAATAGGGACTGTCATCCCGGCGGAAACGACCCTTATTGAGACTGCGGCTGATGCTTTCAGGCACCAAACCACGGTTCAGTTCATTGGCAAAGAAGACGGCAAAATCAGACAGAACCAGGCTCAGGCGGGCCTTAGCCATTGCTGAGCACCTGCCTGACAAAGGGTATCGTCAATTTCCGCTGTGCCTGCAAAGAGGCTTTATCCAGCTGTTGCAGGACGGTCATCAGTGCCGGCATATCCCGACCATAGTGACGCAGCAGATATTGCGCCACTTCCTCACTCATGGCGAGACCGCGGATCTGGGACTGTAGCATCAGCGCCTGCTGTTTCTGCTCGTCCGTCATGGTGGTCAGATGATAGACAAGACCGGTGGCCAGTCGTGAACGCAAATCAGGCAATTCAATCTCGATATGGGCGGGGTTGTGTTCGGTGGCAACCAGTAAGTGCCCCCGCGCATCATGCAGGCGGTTGAAGCAGTGAAATAAAGCCACTTCCCACTCCCTTTTGCCGGCCACGGCTTCGAGATCATCAAGGCAGAGCAGATCGGCCTGCTCAAGTGACTCAAGCACGGCAGGCTGGGCCGTCTGAATCAGTTCTGCCAGTGACAGGTAAATGACCCGAAAGCCCTGTTGCTGAACCCGTTCGGCACAGGCAATAAGCAGATGCGTTTTGCCAGTGCCTTTTTCACCATATAGATAAAGAAAATCCAGACTGTCGAGTTCACAAAAAGCGCTCAACGCCTGTTCAGTTTCAGGTTTAGCAAACAGGAAATTATCCAGACGATAAATTTCCTGTGGTGTCAGACGCAGCGTTAACTGGGTTTTGGCAACAGACATGTATCAAATAAACTCAGGAATAGAGGTGGCTGCTGACATAACGCTGATGCGCATGTCGCAGTAATACCATCACAACCGCCGCAACCGGCAACGCCAGCAGGACGCCGGTGAAGCCGAACAGTTTACCACCGGCCAATACCGCAAAGATCACCGCAACCGGATGCAGACCAATACGCTCGCCGACAAAATGCGGCGTCAGCAACATGCCTTCGATCGATTGGGCGACGGTGAACACAATCACCACATAGAATACCGGCAGCCACTCGCCGAACTGGAAAAAGGCCGCCAGTCCTGCCAGGGCAATACCGACAATCAGTCCCAGATAAGGGACAAAGCTGACCAGACCGGCAATAACGCCCAGCAGCAGAGCCAGTTCCAGGCCGATGATAGTCAGGCCGACAGTGTAAATAATCGACAGTGCCAGCATCACCATCAACTGACCGCGAATGAAGCCTGCCAGCATCTCATCACACTCCAGTGACATTTCAATGAATTTACCTGACATTCGTCGTGGTAACAGCTCCCTGAAGCGGGCGACCAGTAAATCCCAGTCTCGCAGGAGGTAAAAAGTCAGAACCGGAATCAATACCAGGTTACCCACCCATTGCAGCAAGGCCATACCGGACTGGGTGACATAACTGAATACGCCACCGGCGACATCCCCCATCTTGGACCAGTAGCTGTTCAGTGCCTGTTTCAGCGTTTGCAGGTTAAATACGTCACTGGGCAGACCGGCACTGGTCAGTAACGGTTCAAGTGATTGCTGCGCTGTGTTCAGATAGCCTGGCAAATTGGCAAACAATTTGGACACCTGGCCACTGAGCATGGGCAACAGCACCAGCAATAACAGGATCATGGCGATAAACAGAACGCCGAATACGACTGTCACTGCAACAGTACGGGATAATTTCCAGTTCTCCAGCTTGTCGACCAGCGGATCACCGAGATAGGCCAGCAGCGCGGCAATAAAAAAAGGCATCAATACCGGTGAAAGCTGAAATAGTAACCAGCCACCGGCAATGAAACTCAATAGGATTATCAGTTTGTTGGTATCACTCATTTTCTTTGTTTGATCTGCCGCCATGCTCTCGATCCCCATACCAGAACATATTCCGTGCCGCTGTTAATGACACTGGCAACTACCAGCCAGATGCCAATCGTGACTACCTTGTCCAGCCCAGGCAGCCATTGCTGCTGGATCATCACCAGCAGAACCAGGGCAATCTGCAGGGTGGTGTTGATTTTACTGCTCCACAACGGACTGAGATCAAACTGTCCGAGATAATAGTGATAAGCGAGACCGCCGCTGATAATAATGACATCGCGGGCCAGCACCAGCCATAGCAGCCAGAGCGGGAGCAAGCCAAGCCAGGTTAATGTGGCAAAGCTCGCCACCAGTAACAGTTTGTCGGCGATGGGATCAAGAATGGAACCGAGCCGGGATTCCCAGTGAAAATGCTTGGCCAGAAAACCGTCCAGACCGTCAGATATCCCGGCGACAGCAAACAGCAATAATGCCAGTTCGAACTGCTCTGTCGCCAGTGCCCATACGACCGGTGCAACCAGCACAATACGCAGCATGGAAATCAGGTTGGGAATATCTTTCAAACTCAAGGTGTTAACCGGTATTGTTTGGCGTCATTGCCGTCAGATTTCGGTTCTTCGATTAATAATTTGCCAACGTCGAATGTTCTTTGCAACACATCGAAACTGCCTCGGAAAGCAATGTCCAGATCCAGTTGACGCTCTCCGAGATTGATGACACGAATATCAGTGATGAGTTCAAGCTTTTCCAGATAGGCCATCAATCGACTGAAATCAGCATAATTGAGCACATCTTTGATTTGCATGGTCAGACGTTGGGCCTCACCGCCATGGTCAACCCGTTGTCCGAACTGCAAGGCCAGATTATCGGCCAGATGGCCAATGCCTGTGTCGAACGCATGTTGCATATCACCTTGTGATTGCCAACGATCACTGACACCCGCCCCATCTGCCCGCCATTGGACTTTAACTTCATCGCCACTCAGGCCGATTACCGCGGTCAATATGACATCGGCACCATAGCGCTCGGAGGCTGTCTCAATCACAGACCAATTGCCGTCACGAATATCACTCAGATCAATGGCCTGCTGATCCTGCAGATCCATCAAAGGCATCAGAACAGGTAAACCACGCTGGTCTGCGGCCTGGCTTAGAGGACGAAATACCCCCATGGGGGCGCTTTCAAGACCCAGAATGCTTGCTTCGCCGCTGTTGTCGACAACCGCCCAAAGCAGAATATCGGGCCGGTTACTGCCCCAGACAGGAAGTTGCAGCTCATTGACTGCGCGGTTGACCGCAGCCGGGTCGAATCGCAGCGTCAGTGACAGCTCGTCAGGCTGAGTAAGGTCAGCGCCAATAATATTGGTACGGCGGTATTCATACTGCTGCATGTACCGATCAGCGTCTGACAAAACCGGTGCCAGTGGTGCTGATTCCAGTATGGCTCTGTTGCCTACCACTTTAAGCATGACCTGCTGAAGTAATTGTGGCATCAATGCCGCCCTTTCCTGCTCGTCACGGGAACTGACCGGCGCCGAAGCCTGGTATAGATTATCTACCACAGCGGCGTGGCTGCCATAGGTCAGACTGAGCAAAATTAGGGCAATAAATAATCGATGCATTGTGGTATTCTAACACGCTGTTTTCAACGTGTGACGACCTATAGCCCGGTCTATCCGGATCGCGCTGTTAAGCGTCTGCAACCAGTATTAATTTTCAGGAACAAATCATGACCGATCGCGCGGATTCCTCTCGCACTTCTCTCAGTTATCGTGATGCCGGTGTCGATATCGAAGCCGGAAATGCCCTGGTGGATCGCATCAAGCCGCATGCAGCCAAAACCCGCCGCCCTGGTGTGATGGCCGGACTGGGTGGTTTCGGCAGTTTGTTTGAATTACCCCTGGATCGCTATAAGCATCCAGTGCTGGTATCCGGCACGGATGGGGTTGGTACCAAGCTGCGTCTGGCTATCGAATCAGGCATACACAACACCATCGGTATCGATCTGGTGGCCATGTGTGCCAATGATATTGCCGTGCTCGGTGCAGAACCACTGTTTTTCCTCGATTATTATGCGACCGGCAAACTCGATGTCGATGTAGCAGAATCTGTTGTTTCGGGCATTGCTGAAGGCTGTCTGCAGGCCGGTGCCGCGCTGGTGGGTGGTGAGACGGCAGAAATGCCGAGCATGTATGAAGAAGGTGATTATGACCTTGCCGGTTTCTGTGTCGGTGTTGTTGAAAAAGACGGCGTTATTGACGGCAGCAAGGTCGCCGCCGGAGACAAGTTGATTGGCCTCGCCTCTTCTGGCCCACATTCCAACGGTTACTCTTTGATCCGTAAAATTCTGGAACGCAGCGGTCAATCACTCAACGATGAATTTGATGGCAGCACCCTGGGTGAAAAACTGCTGGCACCCACACGCATTTACGTGAAATCTTTGCTGGAACTGAACAATAAACTCGGCATTCATGCCCTCTCCCACATCACTGGCGGCGGCCTGCTGGAAAACATTCCCCGGGTGTTACCGGAAGATAAAAAAGCCGTGATTGCGGCAGATAGCTGGCAGCGCCCTGCCGTCTTTGACTGGCTGCAGGAACAGGGCAACGTCGAAGACAAGGAAATGTACCGTACCTTTAACAATGGTATCGGCATGGTGGTTGTGGTCGCGGCGGAAGACGCCGACACGGCCCTCAGTCTGTTGCATGGTCTGGGTGAAGAAGCCAATCTGATTGGTCAGATTGAAGACCGCAGCAGCGATGAAGACAGTGTAGTGATTGGCTGAGATGACTGAATCTCGTAGTAAAGCCCGGCTGGTCATCCTAATTTCCGGCCGTGGCAGTAATATGCGTTCTATTGTCGAAGCCGCAAATCAGGGACAGCTGGATGTTGATATTGCTGCTGTTATCAGCAACCGTCCGGATGCCGCTGGTCTGGAATATGCCCAGCAAGCGGGTATTGATGCGCAAGTCATCGATCACAAGCTGTACGACAGCCGTGAAAGCTTTGATGCCGCTATGGCAGAAGTCATCGACAGTTACCAACCGGACTTTGTGATTCTGGCTGGGTTTATGCGCATTCTGACAGCAGACTTTGTTGAGCATTTCGCAGGCCGCCTGATCAATATCCACCCGTCGCTGCTGCCCAAGTTCAAAGGTTTGCATACCCACCAACGAGCCATTGAGGCTGGTGAAACCGAGCATGGCGCCAGTGTGCATTTTGTCACAGCAGAGTTGGACGACGGTCCGGTAATATTGCAGGCCAAAGTACCGGTATTAGCTGATGACGATGCCGATACACTGGCAGCGAGGGTACTGGAGCAGGAACATCTGCTTTATCCGGCTGCCATACAGAAGCTGATCTCGCAACAAACGGAATAAATATGCTCAGACTGTTCGGCTATATCCTGCTCTTTTGCCTAGGCAACACTGCGCTGGCAGCGGATATACCTGACTTCTCCGCTAATTATCTGGTCAAGCTTAACGGCATCCAGGCCGGTGAGCTTAAACGCACACTTGAGACACAGGAAAACGGCTTGCGTAAATTCAACTCCGTGTCCCAGGCCAAGGGCGTGTTCTCATTCTTCAAGCCCGATGTCATTGAGGAAACCAGTGTCTGGAAGCTGGTTGAAGATCGTGTCACCCCGCAGCGCTATCGCTATCAGCGCACTGGGGGTAAGAAAGACAAATTCCTGCAGATGCAATTCAACTGGCGAGAAAAGCAGGTCAGCATTGATGACCGGGAACATCCCTGGGAACTGGATATAAAAACCGGCGTGCTGGATAAACTGGTCTACCAGATCAGTCTGATGCGCGATTTGAGTCAGGGAGTTAAACAGGTTGATTACCTGATTGCGGATGGTGGCAGGTTGAAGACCTATGAAATTAAAGTGCTGGGCCAAGAGACCATCACCACACCGATGGGTCAGATCGACACCATTAAACTGACGCGCCACCGCGAAAAACCCAATGACCGTGAGACTACTTTGTGGTGTGCACCGGCACTCAATTACCTGCCGGTAAAACTGGAACATGTCGAAGATGAAGCCGTTTTCACCGCCCTGCTGCGTCGTCTGCAGGGAATTGATGCTGAGCAGGCCTTCACACCACTTCAATCAGCCAAAGCCCTTGAACAACCATGAGTGACAAACGATTCCGTATTCTGAAAGAGGAAATGCCTTTCAAAGGCTTTTTCAATATCAAGAAATACACGCTTGAACACACGCTTTATGAAGGTGGCTGGAGCCAGCCGGTCGAGCGGGAAATATTTCACCGGGGTAACTGTGTGGGCATTCTGCTCTATGATCCCCAGCGCGATGAAGTGGTCATCATTGAACAGTTCCGTGCCGGTGCCATACTGAAATCAAAACAGGAAGAAGCCTGGCTGCTGGAAATTGTTGCCGGTGCGATGGAAGCCGGTGAAACGGCTGAAGATGTCGCCCGTCGAGAAGCGTTGGAAGAAGCCGGTTGTGAAGTGCAGGATGTCATCAAAATCAGTGAGTTTTTCACTTCCCCCGGTGGCACTTCCGAGTATCTCACCTTGTTCTGTGGCCGGGTCGATGCCAGTAAAGTCGGTGGCGTACACGGACTCGATCATGAAGATGAGGACATTGCTGTCAGTAGCATGCCGTTTAATGAAGCCTGGCAGTTAGTGGAAAACGGCCGGATTGAATCTGCCATCCCGATCATTGCCATGCAATGGCTGGCGTTGAATCGCGAGGAATTACGTCAACACTGGCGCTGATTAATCGAATTCCAGCGGCGGCCGTCCAGCTCGTTTTCTGAGCCAGAATACGGCACGACGAACAGACGACCGTTGAATCAGCCAGCGTTCAAATGTGTATTTACCGGGGAAATTCAACAGCAATACGCCGATTAACAACGTGAGTAAGCCCTGACCCGGCAATACCAGCATGGCTAATCCCAACACGACAAAAATAAAGCCGAAGATGTTCTTTACCAGCAACACCGCCCAGCGAATGACGAAGTGCTGCTCAGCCCAGGGCGAGGTTTGACGTTTATTCTCGGCAAAATAATCAACCGGAATTCTGACCACCAGAAAAGGAATCAGAAACAGCGAGGCCACAAAAGTGAACAGTGAAACCAGCCCCAATATGAGCAGCAGGGTTTCATTTCCCCAAATGCTATCAAACATATCCTGAAAAACGGTCATCAGGGTAGCCTGGTTGGTAAAAAATCAGAGATCCGGGTTTATACGATAACTGACCTGCATGTGATGGACAGCGCCCGGTGCCACAATGATACTGTTGGCAATCGCATTGGCTGTTTCCACGCAGATAAACTGCTCATAATCCTCAGCGGACATATCTTTAAGCTCAGCCGCCTTATCCCAGGGATTCCAGACCACAAAGTTATCTGCACCCTGGTGCTCAATTTCGATACGGCGGTTGAGGCTGGGGTCTACGATTTCCACCCGATTCGGCGCATTCAAATACACCCGGTCCGTCTCTCCCTCGGCTGTAATATCGCCTGTTTGTTTCTGGCGCGCGAAGCCCAGTGTTTTATCCAGGTAATCAACCCCATCGAGACCACTGACGCGGGTCTGTTTGACATCACCTACCCGGAAATAGCTGTGCAGGGCTTTAGACACACTGAAAGGAATGTCGCCCTTATTCTCGGTAGTCAGAGAGATATTAAGCTGATCGCCGATCTGAATTTTCTTTCGCAGACGGAATTCACTCGGCCACCATTGTTTGCTGGTTGCCGTGGACTCCAGCCCCAGTGTGATTTCAACATTATCGTCGTGCAGCTGGCTATCGAGTACATCCCAGAATAGATTGCGGGCAAAGCCATGCGCCTGGCGACCAAGATCACCCGGATCATCGCCAAACCAGGGCCAGCATAGCGGCACGCCACCACGAATCGCTTTACCCTGCTGATAGACAGCTTTCTGGCTCAGGTAAAACAAATCATGTTCACAACGTGCGGGTTTGAAAGACAACATCTGGCCACCGTAGAGCGCCACTTTGGCCTCGGCACGGTCAGTTGTTACCTGAATCAGGGGCATCCCGGACGGGCCCTCAACAAAACTGACTTTGTCTTCGCGCCCGAAAATGCGATTGAGTGTGTTCAGATCCTGCATGAGTCATTTTCCAGACAAAAAGACGGGCGAAGAGCCCGTCTTTCACTGGACATGGCTGACTGAATCAGTCAGACAGTCCTATTAATGCTGGTGGCCACCTTCACCGTGAACATGACCGTGCTCCAGTTCTTCTTCACTGGCTTCACGTACTTCACGAATGGTCACATCAAAATTCAAATGAACGCCGGCCAGCGGGTGGTTACCGTCAACAGTGACTGTTTCTTCTTTAACGTCGGTCACGGTCACCAGTACCGGACCCTGTTCAGTTTCAGACTGGAACTGCATGCCCACTTCAACTTTGTCGACACCACTGAACAGTTCACGCGGCACATCCTGTTTCAGTTGTTCGTGGCGCTCACCATAGGCTTTGCCGGGTTCAATACTGGCTTGAACTTCATCACCGGCTTCTTTGCCCAGCAGCGCTTCTTCCAGACCCGGGATGATGTTGCCGGCACCGTGCAGGTATGCCAGCGGGCCCGCACCTTCAGAGCTGTCGATGACGCTACCGTCGTTATCTTTCAGTGTGTAATCGATAACAACGACTGTATTCTCTGCAACTTTCATTGAATTTCCTCTACTTGGATGTGTTGGATTACAGCTGCAGCTTATTCACTACAACCTAAGGCATTGACGCCAATGGCATAAGCCATATCACAGCGGTGCTGCGAGTTTGAAACAGCGCCAGAAAAACAGCAACTAATCATCAGCGGCTGGGATCAGCCAGGAAGATGCAATAGCCTGTCCAATGGTGTTCTAATGATGACCGATTTGTCATATTTTTACCAGCCAGCGCCGGGGCGACACTACCCCTAACTGCAAGGCTGCTATACTCAAACGCCAGTTCAAGCCTGTTGCTGTGCGTTAAAACCGGGCATTCTAACACTAATACATGCTAACCACTAATATGAGCCGACTGCTTCTGTTTAACAAGCCTTTTGATGTGCTGACCCAGTTCACCGACACAGAGGGCCGACTAACACTGAAAGACTTTATTGATGTACCCGGCGTCTATCCGGCAGGCCGACTGGACCGTGACAGTGAAGGCTTATTGCTGCTTACCGATGATGGACCACTGCAGCAGCTCATTGCCAACCCGCAGTTCAAACTCGCAAAAACCTATTGGGTTCAGGTCGAACATATTCCTGATGAAGCTGCCCTGCAACAACTGAGGGAAGGCGTAACGCTGAAGGATGGTCCGACCCTGCCGGCTGAAGTCAGCCTGATTGATGAACCTGCCATCTGGCCGCGGAATCCACCTATCAGAGAACGAGAGCAGATTCCGACCCAGTGGCTATCTCTTACCATCCGTGAGGGACGAAACCGCCAGGTTCGGAGGATGACCGCTGCAGTTGGCCATCCTACACTCAGACTCATTCGTGCAGCCATCGGTCCATGGCAGCTGGCTGGTCTGCAACCGGGACAATGGCGAGCGTTAGATGAAGCAGACGTGATAAAATGGCGTGATGATTTGGAAACCAAGAACCACCGTCGCCGCCGTCGTCGAGCGCAACGACCAGTTTCTGCTGGTCGAAGAAGAAATCAACGGCAAAATGACGCTCAACCAGCCCGCCGGCCATCTCGAGCCAGACGAAAGCCTGATTGAGGCAGTGATCCGCGAAACCCAGGAAGAAACTGCCTGGCAGTTTGAGCCGGAAGCACTGGTCGGCATTTATCGCTGGGTGCATCCGGTCAAAAAAGAAACCTATATCCGCTATTGTTTTTCAGGCCGGGTGACACAACATGATCCGGAACAGGAACTTGATGGTGATATTCACCGGGCTTTGTGGCTGACGCTGGATGAAATCAAGACCAGACAGGCGCAGCACCGCAGCCCGCTGGTTTTGCAATGCTTTGAGGATTTTTTGGCCGGTCACCGCTATTCACTGGATTTATTACGTAACTGACTATGGCAGAACAGAAAAAAGTAGTCGTCGGTCTCTCCGGCGGTGTTGATTCTTCAGTCGCAGCCCTACTGCTGAAACAGCAGCACGACAAAGTTGAAGGCCTGTTTATGAAAAACTGGGTCGACTTTGCTGATGAGAGTGAATGCACCATTGAGGAAGACCGTAAAGATGCAATGTCAGTCGCCGACACCGTCGGTATCGACTTTCATGAAGCTAACTTTGCGATGGAATACTGGGATTATGTGTTCAAGCATTTTCTCGATGAATACCGTGCCGGCCGCACACCCAACCCGGATATCCTCTGTAACCGTGAAATCAAGTTCAAAGCTTTCCTCGACCATGCGATGGAACTGGGCGGCGTGCTGATTGCAACTGGACACTATGCCCGCGTTCAGGAACGTAACGGCAAATTTCATTTGCTTAAGGGCAAGGATAATAAAAAAGATCAGAGTTATTTCCTCTACACATTGGGCCAGGAACAATTGTCACGCACCCTGTTCCCGCTGGGCGAGTTGCCTAAAACCGAAGTCCGCGATATTGCTGAAAAAGCCGGTTTTATCAACCACGACAAAAAAGACAGTACCGGTATCTGCTTCATCGGCGAACGCCAATTCCGCGATTTTCTCAGCCGCTACATTCCTGCCCAGCCCGGTGAAATGCGCACGCCGGAAGGCGAATATATCGGTGAACATGCCGGATTGATGTACTACACCCTGGGGCAACGTCAGGGGCTGGGCATTGGCGGTCGCAAAAACAGCACCGGCGAACCCTGGTTTGTCGCCGGTAAAGATATGGATACCCGCACGCTCTATGTGGTCCAGGGTGATCACCCCTGGCTCTGGAGTCAGAGTCTGAAAGCTGAACAACTGTCCTGGGTGATGGGTGAAGCCCCCACTTTCCCCTGCCGTGCTGCCGCCAAGACCCGTTACCGTCAGCCTGATCAGCCCTGCACCATCACTCAGGATGACAACGGCCTGATTCATGTTGAGTTCGATGATAAACAACGGGCGGTGACGCCAGGTCAGTCCGTGGTGTTTTACCAGGGTGATGATTGCCTGGGCGGCGGCATTATTGTTTCCACCGATGCGCCCGGAGTGCATCCATGAGCCTGTCCGATCGTCAGCGTGACAGAACTATTGCACTCGCCGCCGTGGTTCAGTCAGCGATGCTGGTTCAGCATATCGCCGAGAGCGGTCAGGCCAGTGCCACCGATATCGAAACCCTGCTACAAAGCTTGCTGGTTGAGGATGCCCCGACAACAGAAGCGGTATTCGGCGGTATCGGTAACTTACGCCCCGGTCTGCGTGAACTGAACCAGCAGTTGTCAAAAAAGAAAGAACAGAAAGACGTCGTCTTGCTGCGTTACGTTATCAGTTTGCTGCATCTGGAGCGGCAACTGGCCAAGAACCCCAAAATGATGGATACCATCAGTCTGGAACTGGAACAGGTACCACAGCAGATTGAATATTTCGGTGAGATTATGGCACCGCAGGTTATTGCGCGTTTTGCGGACATCTATCACCGCACGCTGAGCCAGGTGAAACCGCAGATCCAGGTGTATGGCGACCCGAATTATCTGCAACAACCGGATAACGTCAACAAAGTCCGTGCCCTCTTGTTAAGTGGGATACGTGCCGCGGTTTTATGGCGTCAGAAAGGCGGCCGCCGCTGGCAGTTTCTGTTCCAGAGCAACAAGATCCTGGAAGCAGCCAAAGAACTCTACGTAGCCTGCTGAACAAACTGTTTTCTGCTGATTTGTAAGAATAAGGCGGTAGACAAGCCAGCCGACGCGAAAATCATGCACATGACCACGATCTGATAATGGGCGGCCACAGTCGGCGATACGCCGGATAATATCTGACCGGTCATCATGCCCGGCAATGAGACCAGCCCGACCGCCAGCATGCTGTTGATAGTGGGAATAAAGGCGGCCTGAAAGGCTTCATTGCGAGCCTGCCTGAAGTCTAGATCACGGGAGAGTTCCGCTGCCAGCCGCTCGGCTGCCAGACTGACACTGTTCATCGAATTCGCAAAAATCATCCCTGCCAGCGGAATCATATAACGCGGCTCGAACCACGGCTCAAGACTGATAACAAGCTGGGTGATCAGCCACAGAATAAAACCGCCGCCCACCGCAATGCTGATAAATGCATATTTGAATAATACGAGGCGGCGCGGTTTGACTGTGCCCAGCGCAATCCAGCTTGCCGCAAGGACCATCACCAGCATTACCGCCATTACGATCCAGGCCTGTTCAGCCGCAAATATGGTGGTCAGGATATAGCCGACCAGCAGTAACTGAATCAGCATTCTGACAATGGCATAAGCCGCGTTGCCGGCCTGCAGGGACCAGCGCCACATAATGCCGATAACCAGCAAGACCGGTATAAAGGCCAATGCCAGATTCAGTGGTGGAATGATTTGAATGCTTTCGTTCATCACAAAAAAGGCTGTTTCCCGTCAGGAAAACAGCCTTTTCTCAGCTCATGAGCCGGCGCTTAGCTCGCCTTCTGGCGATACTCATCCAACTCGTTGAAGTTCAGGTAGCGGTATATTTCCGCAGCCATCGGCTTAATACCGGCCACCGCCTCCAGATACTCGGCTACCGTCGGGATTTTGCCCAGGCTGGCAACCACGGCTGAGAGTTCGGCCGAGGCCAGATAAACATTGGCATTGTTACCCAGACGATTTGGGAAGTTACGGGTTGAGGTCGAGACCACGGTCGCGCCATCGGCTACCCGGGCCTGATTCCCCATACACAGCGAACAACCCGGCGTTTCGGTGCGGGCACCGACACGGCCGAAGGTGCTGTAAACGCCTTCTTCTGTCAGCTGATGCTTGTCCATCTTGGTTGGTGGCGCAATCCACAGCTTCACCGGCAGGCTCTTCATGTTTTCCAGCACCTTACTGGCGGCACGGTAGTGACCGATGTTGGTCATGCAGGAACCGATAAAGACTTCATCAACATTGTCACCCTGCACTTCTGAGAGCGGTTTGATATCGTCCGGGTCATTCGGGCAGGCCAGCAGCGGCTCAGTGATTTCATTGAGGTCAATATCAATCACCGCAGCATATTCAGCGTCTGCATCCGGTTCCATCAGCTCCGGATTTGCCAGCCACTCTTTCATCGAATCAATGCGGCGTTGCAGGGTGCGGGCATCCTGATAGCCTTCAGCAATCATCCACTCCATCAGCGAGATGTTGGAGTTCAGGAACTCGATAATCGGCTCCTTGTTGAGTCGCACGGTACAGCCATTGGCACTGCGTTCTGCTGAGGCATCAGACAGTTCGAACGCCTGCTCGACTTTCAGATCCGGCAAACCTTCGATTTCCAGTACACGGCCGTTAAAGATATTTTTCTTACCTTTCTTCTCTACGGTCAGCAGACCCTGCTGAATCGCGGCGTAAGGAATCGCATTAACCAGGTCTCGCAGGGTGATGCCCGGCTGCATTTCACCTTTGAAGCGAACCAGAACCGATTCCGGCATATCCAGCGGCATAACACCCAGCGCGGCACCGAAGGCCACCAGACCGGAACCGGCCGGGAAGCTGATGCCAATCGGGAAACGGGTATGTGAGTCACCGCCGGTACCGACTGTATCAGGCAGAATCATCCGGTTCAGCCAGGAGTGAATAATGCCGTCACCCGGACGCAGTGAAACCCCACCGCGAGTACTGATAAAGTCCGGAAGTTCGTGCTGTAGCTTGATATCGACCGGTTTCGGGTAGGCGGCGGTATGACAGAAGGACTGCATCACCAGGTCGGCTGAGAACCCCAGACAGGAAAGTTCTTTCAGTTCATCACGGGTCATCGCCCCGGTAGTGTCCTGGGAACCCACTGTGGTCACTTTCGGCTCGCAGTAGGTATTGGGGCGAACACCATCGACGCCACAGGCACGGCCGACCATTTTCTGCGCCAGGGTGAAACCTTTGCCGGTGTCGACAGGATCAACCGGACGAACAAACACATCTGAGGGTGGCATACCTAGTGTTTCACGCGCCTTGTCAGTCAGACCACGACCAATGATCAGCGGAATACGACCACCTGCACGGACTTCATCCGCCAGTGTGGTCGGACGCATGGTGAATTCACTGATCGTCTCACCCGCTTCGTTGACGATCTTGCCTTCATAGGGATAAATGGTAATGACATCACCACTTTCCATGTGCTGCACATCGCATTCGATAGGCATGGCGCCGGAATCTTCGGCCGTATTAAAGAAAATCGGCGCAATATTATTACCCAGAATCACGCCGCCCTGACGCTTGTTAGGGACGTAAGGCACATCATGGCCCATATGCCAGAGCACGGAGTTGATCGCCGATTTACGCGAAGAACCGGTGCCGACCACATCACCAACTAAAGCGAGCGGATAGCCCTTTTCTTTAAGCTTTTCGAT
>JABURN010000232.1 GCA_014762585.1 Methylophaga sp. | reverse complement strand
TATAAAAAGCGGTATAACAAAATTCATGACAGACCGAGGCCAATAACATCCAGGTCAGTGCGGCAGGAGTCATCAAGGTTTCTTTGATCAGGAACCAGACCGGTTGATCGGTCAGCAGCATGATGGCCGGCAGTACCACCAAGCCCCAGAACAGGATCTCAAAGCTGAATCGGCACTGGATTCCTACATCGGGGTCTGTCACATCCATTGCTCTGGAGGCAACGGCGCCTTCAGCCCCCCAGCCGATAGCAGAGAGGATACCGCCCAGATAACCCAGCCAGACATAACTGCCTTCACTGCCCACTTCGCCGAACAGTCCGGGACCGTATATGACGACACCGCCCATGATGATGATCGCCATGCCCAAAGCTGCCTGACCGGAAATTTTTTCGTGATACCACAGCCGCGCAATCACGGCACCTACCACCGGGTAGAACAATGAAGTCACGGCGGCAAACACTGGCCCGACGAATCCCATTGCCATGTAGGAGCCGAATATTGCCATGGGACCGCCGAATAAGGAGGCCAGTGCATACCATTTGGAAATCTTTCTGAACCGCACCAGGGTGCGGCCGTAATCTTTAAGCTTGCCGAGACTGCCATTCCAAAGTGCCAGGGAGATGAAGACGGCTATCGAGTGGATCCAGGTCATGACTGCTGTGGCGACCAGGCGCTGGCCCTGATCTTCACTGCTGATTATGTTGTAAGGGTATTCATACCAGAGTGCGGTACCCGGTATATACCAGGCACCCCACAACACGGCAGTCCAGATTGCCCAGCGAAATCCCCAGCGCTGATGGCGGATAAAATGCTGCCGCAGGGCATAATCCGTGTAGCTGCTCATGGCGGGGCCTAACGACGAGGTAAATCTGCTACAGCGCGTTCATTCCACTCATCCGGCAGCACATAGCTTTCTACTGACAGACCGAAACCACTCATTGATGGCAGTTTTCTCGGCCAGGTCATCAATCGCATCTGGCCAATACCCAGTTCTTTGAGAATTTGTGCACCGATGCCATAGTGCTTGAGGACATACTCTTCATCGAAATGGCGCTCGCCTTCAACCTGCTTTTGCCATTCCATCTCATCACCTCTGAGCAACAGCAGCACCCCTTCGCCGTTATCCTGAATGTGGCGCATCGCCTCGGCCACACTCCAGGTATGCCCATGGCGACGGTTATCCAGCAAATCGAAGTCATTAATCGGTGCATGTACCCTGACCAGCGTCGCTGTGTCAGGCTCAGGCTCGCCGCAGATCAGGGCCACATGGGTCTGTCCCGAAGTCAGATCACGGTAACTGACCATCTCAAAACTTCCGTAGAGGGTGCTGATATAACGGCGGTCTTCGAATGCCACCAGACGCTCATTTCTCCGGCGGTACTGAATCAGATCCGCAATGGTGCCGACTTTCAGCCCGTGTTGTTCAGCGAACTTCAGCAGGTCGGGCAGTCTCGCCATACTGCCGTCGTCATTCATGATTTCACAGATGACAGCTGCCGCTTCACGTCCGGCAAGACGGCTCAAATCACAGCCTGCCTCGGTATGCCCTGCTCTCGCCAGTACGCCACCATTCTGGGCCATCAGCGGGAATATGTGACCCGGTCTGACAATATCCGCCGGCTTGGCGTCTTTCGCTACGGCAGCCTGGACGGTGCGGGCACGATCCGCTGTCGAGATACCGGTCGTCACCCCTTCCGCAGCTTCAATGGAAACCGTGAAGTTGGTCCCCAGACTGGTGCCGTTGCGGCTGACCATCAGCGGCAGTTCCAGCTTGCGGCAGCGCTCTTCTGTCAGGGTAAGACAGATAAGGCCACGTCCATGCATCGCCATGAAATTGATAGCATCGGCATCAACAGCATCGGCTGCCATGATCAGATCGCCCTCATTTTCGCGATCCTCATCGTCCATCAGTACCACCATCTTTCCCTGGCGAATATCGTCGATGATTTCCTCAATCGGCGAAATGGTGGCGGGTACCGATCTCGGTGTGAAGGCAATGGTGGCACTGTTCATGACTGTCTCCTTACAAGCGATCGATCATCGCGTAGGCCGAGTGATTGTGGATCGACTCGAAGTTTTCGCACTCTACTCTGAAGCCGCCGATAGCCGGTGCTTTATCCAGCGTACCGGCAATATCACGCACCAGATCCTCAACAAACTTGGGATTATCGTAGGCATATTCGGTCACGAATTTTTCATCCGGGCGCTTGAGCAGACCGAACAGCTGGCTCGACGCCTGTTCTTCGACCATGCGAATCAACTGATCCAGTGTCAGGCTGTCATCAACCTCGACTTCCACTGTGACCAGGGAACGCTGGTTATGGGCGCCATATTCAGAAATCTTCTTGGAACAGGGACACAGGCTGGTCACCGGAATTTCAGCCTTGACGGTCAAGGCAAACTGTTTGCCGATGTCGGCTTTCAGGGTGACGTCATAATCCATCATGCTGGTGACACCGGACACCGGCGCCGCCTTGGACAGGAAGAAAGGAAAACGCATTTCCACATGGCCGTTTTCAGCTTCCAGCAGGTCGAGCATGTCACGCATAAAGGTATTCATGTTGCCAACGGCAAAGACCTGCTCGGGACGTTCCAGCAATTCAATAAAGCGTGACATGTGGGTGCCTTTCACATGGTGTGGCAATCGCACATACATACTGAAGTCGGCCACGACACGGGTGGGACCCAGCTCATCGCTTTGGAAAAAAATCGGGTAACGTAAGGATTTGATGCCGACCTGGTCTATATCCAGTTGGCGTTTATCGGGTGTGTTCTGAACATCTTCCAGACCAGTATTGAGCGGCAGGTTCATAACGCTAATCCTTATCTTCTAGACTTCTCAGTCATTGTGATTCACGGTTTTCCAAAAAAAGGAGGGTGAACTGTCCACTGCCTTCACCAGATGCCATTGAGAACATGCTTCTGACTGTGGCAGTTCACCCCCAACGTCCCAACGAGAGAACGGGTTAGAGGATAACCATGAAGAAGCTGAATCGCTTAAATCAAAGCAGCTTCAGTTTCATTATCTATTTCGCTACCTACTGCAACAATTCCAAAGAAGGATTACTACCTAGGGGTTACGAAACGCTATAAAAATGCCGGTATCCACAGAGATACCGGCAACATCAGCATCCACTACCTGAATAGATGCATGCTGTGAATAATGTGCGGCAAGTTGCCCTGCTTGTCGCGTTCAGAGAGATATTCCTCTGTCAGTACAGCCCCCGTGTAACTGCCGGACATCCAGCCACCGGCAACAAGACCAAGGATTGACTGGTAAGCCGTTTTCAGCATCCGGGAAACTAATGCCATGTTCATCTCATTCACCGGCTACTAAAGGGGCAAGTGCGGAAGATTTTCTGGTCTCATGCTGGGTATACAGCCAGATTGGCAGATACATGCCCAGCACGATGAATCCCACCCAGGTAGAGAACCAGCCGACTTCCAGGCTGTTCAGATACACCACACCTACCAGACACAGCGGGATGTTGAACAGACCGAACAGCATGGCCACGTTTTTCCAGCCAGCCGGTGCTTTGAAAGGTCTGTCAATACTGGCAAAGCGAGGATCTTTTTTGGCTTTCACATAGGCAAACAGGCTGATGCCGTTAGCACAGGTGTAACCAATCGCAGATGCCGCCAGAATCGCTGCCGGCGTGCCCATGGAAATCAGGACCAGGTTGAAAAGACCAATGACCACCATCGCCAGTACCGGTGTACCGTGACCATTCACTTTACTCAGGACTTTAGGCAGGTTGCCTTCATGCGCCATGGAGTGCATGGCACGGGCTGAGCCGAGGTAAGCGGTTTGAATAATCAGTATCATTGCCGCAATCAGCATAATGACGGTGATAACCGATCCTGACTGACCAAACGCAGCCTGAGCGACAGGAATCATCGGTGACAAGGGTTCAGCCAGCACACCTTCCACACCCAGCACACCAATCACGGCCGCCTGAACCAGAACGAAAGTCAGCAGACAGATCGCGCCGCAGACAAACAGGGCTTTAGGTACATCAACAGACGGTTTTTTGTATTCCGGGCCATAAATTGCCGCAGTCTCCCAGGCACAGGCACTCCACTGAGCTATCGCGAACAGCCCGAACAGAATCAGAATATGGTGCATATCCCAGGACCAGTCTGCAGGCAGCCAGGAACTGGTGATATTAGCCATATCTACCGCCCCGGTCGCAAACGGTGCCGCCGTCATAACCACCAGCGGGATGATGGAGACGGCAGCCAGAATATAACCCAGTACCGCGCCGTCTTTAAGACCAAAGTAGTTCACAATGATGAGGCCACTGAAGATCACCACACCGGCCACGAGTGATAATTGGTATTCGGTAAATAGCTCACCCAGGCCCGGGAACAGACCCTGCAGATAGCTGCCCACCAGTATCGCGAAGATAGCCAACACCGGGTTCCAGGCAAACCAGTAACTCCAGGCACTGAAACCACCAATCAACTTACCTTTGTCATATTTGCCCTGGTAGTCCTCGGAGGTAAAAACGTGCTGTGCAAACCCGGGCAGGCCGGAGGCCTTGGGAAAGGCTGTGGCCATTTCCGCATAGGCCAGATTCTGCATAAATCCCTGCAGCACCGACAACCCCCAGACCAGGATGGCGGCAGCGGCGACCCACATGGGGAAATAGCCAAGCGAGGGTAAAATTAATAATGGCACGCCCGATGCTATGGCGAGTCCCTGTTTCCAGTCTATCGAGCGTTCCAGAGACTCATGATCTGGCGTTGTGTTTGTTTTAGCGGCACCAAAACCGGTGCTTGATTTATCGTGGTTAGCGTCACTCATAGTGTCATCTCCGCTACAATGCACAGTCTTCTTGCCGAGACTTTTTGCTATTTATTTCAGGTTTGAACCCTGTCAAAAGAGGTTCAGGTTTTCAGCTTGCAAAAGCCTGACTTGAACTTAGCCTGTCGTGACTGTTTTGATAATTCTCTTCAGGCAGTACTCCCAAGGAAGTACAAGGCAGCAGAAACGACTCCCTGTTTTCAAGCTACTGCCGCAGTCTGCCAGCGGATTCTTGCCCAGAGATAGGCATCCATCACTGACAGGGCATAAATGAACAGTCCACCTGCAAATTGACCGATAACTGAAATATCAGGACCGGCCAGATTAAAACTGACGACGCCCAGCACCAGCATAAAAAACAGCATGGTGAGACCACGCAGTGGCGTCTGGTTTAATACCTGCCCAACACCGGGAAGTATGATGGCGACCAACAGCACCCAATAAGGATGCCAGGGCCTTTGATGGTTATTTTCAGGCGGCTTTTTCATAATTTTCCCCGTCCAGATTGATCAATAAGTTGTGAAGCTGCCGGGTTAATGCGCCGATTTCTGCAGAGTCCAACGGTTGCATATCGAAATCTGCTGTACGCAGCAGCAGGTAATGTCCTCTGTCGGCCTGGCGTATCAGGTAGGTCAGACGCACAGCTTCGGGGGTAATCAGCAATGCCTTGGCCCGCTGATCAGCAAAAATACTGCTGACATCTTTATCAATTTTTTCTAGAACAGGTGCTTTGTCTTTACTGGAATAGCGTGCATGCTGAGGCCAGCTCTTGAGGGGTGTGATCTGCTTGGGCCAGTTCCATCCGGGACTGAAAATATCACTGTTCTGCGGCCGGACCAGAATATCGAGGCTGCCCTCACTACCACGCCGTCTGAGCATGGTGATATGCAGCCACATCACTGGCAGCTTTCGCGCAGTCAGGCTATCCACTTCCAGTTTCAACACCACGCTGCTACCGGCAAACTCTCCCGAAACATGACCAAAACCGGCCTGGTCAATCACGCTTTGCTTGATTCGTATCACTTTGTGACTTTCATTCAAAAGCGCAGCCCTGTCTTGCATTACCTGCCGGTAATGACGGCGGTACATCAACCACAACAGCACACTAAAAGTCACAACCATCAGACTGATAAACAGTGTCATTTCTGACTCCTTATCTGATCGGTAAAAAAAGCCCCGTAACCGAAGTTACGGGGCAAGGGTCAGCGCACGACGGTCACGGGACAGTGCGCTTTGCTGATAACCTGCTCGGCGATAGAACCGAGCAGTACCTTGGCAACACCGGTACGACCTACCGAGCCGGTAACCACATGGTCATGATCATTGTTTTCGGCATAATCAATAATCGCCTTGGCAATGTTATGACCCGGTACTGTGGTACAGAAGACCGGCTCCAAATCGCGTTGATGTGCCTTTTCCATTGCTTCATGCAATTCCATTTGAATCTGTTCATCCGCTGCCTGAAGCACATTGGAATTCCAGAAATAGGTATGAGACACATCCTCACCGGTTGGCATGACGACATGGATAAATGTCAGTTCAGCCTCAGCCAGCTTGGCCAGTTCGATGGCATAGTCCACCGCCTTCTGGGCGCTATGGGAGCCATCAGTTGCACATAAGATCTTTTTCATGACGACGCTCCTCCTCAATAGCCTTTAGGCCGTGGCCAGGGCATGGTGAACTGGTCACCCCGTTTCACAAACTGATACCGGCGCATGACAAACCACACCGAGGCGACGATATAGAAAGCCATGATCGACAGTAGTGAGGCGCCATAGCCGAGGAAGGTCGCGAAATAGACCACCGAGCACAAACCCAGCAGAACCAGTGCTGGAATAGGATGAAACGGATGGATATAGCCCCGTTTGATCACCCCAAGCGGCCACATTTTTCTGAACTTCATCATGTTGATTGACATGAAGGTGTAGCCCAGCAGCCCCGAGAGGATTGAGAAGGTGATGACTTGATCCAGCAACCCGGTGAAAGCAAATGACACCGCAATCGGAATCAGGAAAATAATCGCTCTGAAAGGCGTCCGGTAATGGGGATGAATAGCACCGAACCAGGTTGGCATATAGCGGTCTCTGCCCATGGAGAACCAGGCGCGAGCTGCATCATTGATACAACCGTTGGCAGAGGCAATGGCCGCGAACATGGTGCCGATAAACAGTACCACCTGCAAAGAGGGGTTACCGATAATCGACGCCGCATCATACAGCGGTGTAGTTGCCTGTCCCAGATACTGCCAGGGCATCAGACCGGTCGACACATACCAGGTGAGTGTTGCGGCAACCAACAGGGTCAGAATACCGCCGATCGTGCCCAACGGGATAGCACGGCCAGCGCTTCGAACCTCTTCTGCTGCCTGACAGGTGCCCTCAATACCGAGGTAATACCACATGCCAAACTGCAGAGCTGCGACCACACCAATCCAGCCGTATGGCAACTCGGTTAACAGTTCACTATGCTTAAGTACACTGCCCGGATTCAGCGGATCACTGCCGACAAACAGGGCAATAATCGCTAAAAACGCGAACAGTGTGATCACAAAGTTGACTGTTAAGGTCATGAAAACACCGCGATAGTTCAGCCAGGCCAGAAAAGCGATGGTCAGCACCACAAAAGGTTGCGGATTCAAGCCTTCATAACCGGTGGCTGCAGCGACTGCGGTCATCAAGTCACCCACTATCAAAGCATCTGCCGCCTCCAGCATGGTGTAGGCCATCACCAGATACAGGCCGACATTGAAGGCCATTAACGGGCCGATAATGTGCTTGGCCTGTGTGTACTGACCGCCTGCTGCAGCCACCGTTGAGGTCACTTCAGAGTCGATCATGGCAACGCAGCTATAAAGCAGACCGATCACCCAGCAGGCAATCAGTGCACCATAGGCGCCGCCTTTAGCGACCGAAAAGTTCCAGCCCATGAATTCACCGACCAGAACGATGCCCACCCCTAAAGCCCATACATGGAAAGGGTTAAGCACCTTAAACATCGAGATGCGTTGTACATTTTCTGCGGTTGTTGATTCTGCCGTCATCGCACGCCCTCCTCTTTTTTGATCTGTTCGAGCAACTCATCTGCCCCCTCACGGGAGCTCACCAGCAGCTCTTCATCAAACTCGCGCGATACGCTGATGGCATCGGCCAGAATCCACAGCAGAAGCAACCCGGAGATAATCCAGGCTGCGTAACTCAAAATATCCCACCAAATCATTGTCTTGCCTCCGTCCCGGATTGTTGGTTAGTGCCATTGAACTTCTCATTAATCACTTCGCGGTATTGTTTGTTGGAAACACGAAGCACAAAAAAGAAATAGCCGATGATGACTAGTGCCGTGATGGCGAGCATCACCGGATCAATGGTGTAATCAAACTTGTTGTTGATGATCTCAGCAGCCGATGCCGGGTCATGCCCCAGCTTTTGCCACTGCTCTTGTTCAACGACGGAGACGCCCAGGGATTCCCAGGAATGGGACTGGACTTGGGTTGTTTCTTCGACTGACTTGACGTCAGACTCCAGAAACAGGGGGATATAAAGACTGACGTAAACTAGAACCAGGACAAACAGGCTGTCAAACAACTGACCCCGTTTAGCCTGGATCTTGGGTATATAGTTGGACATGGGATTTCCTCATTAATTGACTTTTGCATCTTTTTTGGCTGCCCGGTTTTCATCCAGGTGCTTGATATCAAGGCCATAGATAAAAGCCTTATCTTCCGCGTAATGGCGTGTCATCGACCCGACAGAAGCGGTGTTAAAAAGCACCAGAAAACCACTGGAAATAATGAGAACCCATTCGATAATGGGATCATCGACGATGTTTAAGATACTAATGAGGACGAAGCCCACAGCCAGCCAGATCAGAACAATGTCCGACCAGGCCATGATACAGTCCCGTACATACATGTTTTGTATGCGTTTTTTTAAGTTATTATTCATGGTTTTTTTCCTCTCTCTTGTTTAAAACTCGTTGAACTACACGTATTCCTCCTCAGGGTAAAAAATGCAAAAAAGATAAGGGCCGATACCACGCTGAAATCAACACTAGATGACGGGGTAAGGATCACAAGTGATTCATTCTTTGCAGTACCGGCCCTTATTTCGATCGCTCGTTAAAAACGGGGCTTAGAAGGTCTGTTGCTGACCCGGAATCCAGCTGGTGCCGGCCAGTGGTACACGGGCCATAGCAGCAGATTCAACAGTCAGGGCAACCAGATCTTCCGGTTCCAGGTTACGCAGGTCATTCTTACCGCAGGCACGGGCCAGGGTTTGCGCTTCCAGGGTTAAAACACGCAGGTAGTTTGCCAGACGACGGCCACCTTCAACCGGATCAAAGCGCTTCATCAGCTCTGGATCCTGGGTAGAAATACCGGCAGGGTCACGACCTTCATGCCAGTCATCGTAAGAACCCGCTGTGGAGCCCAGTTTCTGGTACTCTTCTTCCCACTTCGGATCGTTATCACCCAGCGCGACCATCGCCGCAGTACCGATAGCAACCGCGTCAGCACCCAGTGCCATACACTTGGCTACGTCGGCACCGTTACGGATACCACCGGAAACAATCAGCTGAACCTTGCGGTGCATGCCCATTTCCTGCAGTGCCTGTACGGCTTGGGGAATGGCTGCCATGGTCGGAATACCGACGTGTTCGATAAACACGTCCTGGGTGGCTGCGGTGCCGCCCTGCATACCGTCGACGACGATAACGTCAGCACCCGCTTTGACCGCCAGCTTCACATCGTAGTAAGTGCGGGTGGCACCGACTTTGATATAAATCGGCACCTGCCAGTCGGTGATTTCACGCAGTTCCTTGATCTTGATTTCCAGATCGTCTGGACCGGTCCAGTCTGGATGACGACAGGCAGAACGCTGATCCACGCCTTTTGGCAGGGTACGCATCTTGGCCACACGATCGGTGATTTTCTGACCCAGCAGCATACCGCCACCACCCGGTTTCGCACCCTGACCCAGTACCACTTCGATGGCATCGGCTTTACGCAGATCATCCGGGTTCATGCCGTAGCGTGATGGCAGATACTGATAGACCAGTTTGGTGGACTGACCGCGCTCTTCCGGCGTCATACCACCGTCACCGGTAGTGGTGGAGGTACCGACTGCTGAGGCGCCACGGCCCAGCGCTTCTTTGGCATAGGCAGACAAAGCACCAAAGCTCATACCGGCAATCGTAATCGGGATTTCCAGCTCAATCGGTTTCTTGGCAAAACGGTTACCCAGCGTCACCGAGGTGTTGCATTTTTCACGATAACCTTCCAGCGGGTAACGCGACATACTCGCACCCAGGAACAACAGGTCGTCGAAGTGTGGCAGCTTGCGCTTGGCACCAGCACCGCGGATATCATAAATACCGGTATCGGCAGCGCGACGGATTTCAGCCATCGTCAAACGGTCGAATGTCGCTGACTCGCGCGGTACGGTCATGTATTTTCTCTTTTCAGTCATTTCTATTTCCTCGCAATATCAGCAATTAATAAGCACCAGCGTTATCAACTTTGAAGTTGTAAAGCTGTCTGGCAGAGCCGTAGCGTTTGAAATCTCTCGGGTCCTGATCGGTCACACCGGCACGTTCAAACAGCTCGGTCAGTTCTTCGATGTGTTCGGCACGCATTTCTTTTTCAATGCAGTCCGCACCCAGGGATTTCACACTGCCTTTGACATAGATGTGTGCTTCATAGAGCGAGTCACCCAGCGCTTCACCGGCGTCACCACAAACGGCCAGTACACCGGCCTGCCCCATAAAGCAGCTCATGTGACCGACGCTGCCTTTGACGAGGATGTCGACACCTTTCATGGAAATACCGCAACGTGAACCGGCGTCACCTTCAATCACCAGCAGACCACCGTGCGCGGTAGCACCGGCTGCCGATGAGGCATTGCCTTTAACACGTACCAGGCCTGACATCATGTTTTCCGCCACGCCCTGACCGGTGTGGCCGTGAATCGTGATTTCGGCTTCCTGATTCATGCCGGCACAGTAGTAACCGGCTGGACCGTGGATATCGATTTTCAGTTTCTGATTAACACCGACCGCCAGGTTGTGATGGCCTTTCGGGTTCAGCACATCCCATTTTTCGATGGTCATGTCATCATGCTGATCGTGCAGTGCCTGGTTCAGGTCACGCACCGTCTGAACTGACAGGTCAACCGTACCTACACCGTTGATGGTTTCGAATGCAGAGGTTTGTTCTGCTAAGTTGTTTGTACTCATTATCTTCTCCTAATCACCTAATCTCAGTTACCGTTACGTTCCCAGACGTAGATACGTGCAGGTTCCGGTTCCCAGACCTTGGCGTCTTCGATACCCGGCAGAGTTGTCAAAGCCTGGTATTCGGATGCCATTGCCACGTAATCGTCGGTTTCAGCAATGACGGCCGGTTTACAGGCAATCGGGTCACGCACCACGGCAAAACCGTCTTTGGTGCCAATGGTTAAGGTGTAGAAACCGTCCAGCGTTTTCAGCGCGTTCTCGAGTGCTTCATTCAGAGAGTCACCCTGCTGCAGACGGTAAGTCAGGTAACCTGCTGCGACTTCGGTATCGTTTTCGGTATCGAATTCAATCCCTTCGCGTTGCAGCTCTTTACGCAGGCGGTTGTGGTTGGAAAAAGAGCCGTTGTGTACCAGGCACAGATCCAGACCGGTTGAGAAAGGATGGCTGCCTGCCATGGTGACAGCAGATTCCGTCGCCATACGGGTGTGGCCAATGATGTGGCTGCCTTTCATATCGCCCAGTTTGAACATATCAACGATACGTTCCGGCAGACCGACTTCTTTCAGAATTTCAATCGATTTACCTGAACTCATGACCAGAACATCGTCATGATTCTGTTCCAGATAGTCCTCGACTTTTTCAGCATCGACGCCGACTTTGAACACGGCAACTTTACTGTTCTGGAACCAGTTCACTTTGGTATCCAGCGCCGTTTCGATGTCTTTCGCCAGGGCTGCCCAGTCGTAGTTTTCGTCTTCATGACGCAGGGTCAGTTTGATGCCGTCTTCTACGGCATCGCCATAGACCGCAAAACCGGCACTGTCAGGACCACGTTCGGTCATCGCAATCAGCATCGGGGCGAACAGTTTGCCAATTTCGCTCTCGTATTTATCGTTTTTCAGATAAAGACCAACGATTCCACACATAAGATTTCTCCTAAAAAACGCCTCTCAGGCGGAGTATTAATAAAACTCAACGTAACGGTTGATTTCCCAATCGGAGACATGACGCATGTACTCCACCCATTCCATGTGTTTCAGTTCCAGGAATTCCTTGGCCAGTCCTTCACCCAAAGCACCTTTCACGACCTCGTCCTTCTCCAGTGCCAGCAAGGCCTCATGGAGGTTTTGCGGCAGGATGCCGATACCGTTTTGTTCCAGTTCGGCCGGTGTCATGTCGTAGAGGTTTGAGTCGTGACCTTTGCCTGGATCCAATTGGCGTTCCACGCCGTCCAGACCGGCAGCAATGGCTGCTGCTGCAGTCAGATAAGGGTTGCAGGTGCCATCCGGCAGCCGCAGTTCGATGCGTCCGTATGGGATACGCACCATGGTCGAACGGTTGTTATTACCGTAAGAAATATAGGCTGGTGCCCAGGTCGCACCTGACAGGGAGCGGCCGACGACCAGACGTTTGTATGAGTTAACGGTAGGCGCTGCTATCGCAGTCAGTGCAGGAGCATGCTCCAGGATGCCAGCCATAAAGTGATAGGCCATTTTCGACAGGCCAAGACCATTGGGGTCACTGTCATCATGGAACAGACTCTTCTCACCATCACCAATCGACATATGCATGTGCATGCCATTGCCGGGACGGTTACTGAACGGTTTCGACATGAATGAGCAGATCATGCCCATCTCATTGGCGATTTCGCTGGCGCCCATCTTGAACATAATGTAGTCATCGGCGCTCTTGAGGGCATCAGCGTAGGTGTAGTTGATTTCAAACTGACCATTCGCATCCTCGTGGTCGATCTGATAGATATCGAGACCGACTTTCATCAGCGCTTCGGTCATTTTTTCGAGGTACTCACCCTGGCGCTTGATACCTTTGTAGTCGTAGCAGGGTTTTTGCAGGGTATCGGTTTCTTCCCATGGCTCAATCTTGCCGGTGACCGGATCTTTCTTGAGCAGAGAGAATTCAGGTTCCAGACCGGTGTAGAGAATCCAGCCTTTTTCTTCCAGGCGCTTGATCTGGTTTTTCAGGACCACGCGGCTGTCATGACCGTAAGGTTTACCATTGACATGACCGTCGCAGATGATGCGGGCATAGCCTGGCTGCCAGGGCAGCAGACTGAGGGTACTTAAATCACCCACCGCCATATAATCGGGACCATTAGGCGCAATGCCCATGCCCCAGATAGCGCCCCCGGCGAAGCCGGCACCATTGGTGGTAATGTCTTCCAGGTGTGAAGCAGGGACAGATTTAACCTTGGCGACACCGTGAATATCGACAAACTGAGCCAAGACGTATTTAACATCATTGTCTTTCAGAAACTTCTTGGCCTGCGCGATTTGGGCTGACTCCAGAAGTGTGTCGTTGTGTTCGTATTTCATGATCTCTTTCCTTCTGTTTATAAAAACAGCGTTGGTGATTAAGTAAGCGAGTAATAAAAATTGAAACCGACCGGGCCGCCGCCCTGCTCTTCGATAATGCTGAGCAGGGTTTTCCACAAATAAGGTCCGAAGGTTCCGTCACACCAGATGCGATAAACAGATTGGCCGTTGAGCGTCTGCTTCAGCAGCGTTGCTGATACACCGGCGATGACAGTCATGACCAGACGATTTTCTGCCAGGGTCGCGCCGTCCAGATCGATGGCACACACTTCAGAAAACAGGGCTGGGGTCAGCTCACCGCTGACAATAAATGCCGCGTCATTGCGCATCACTTTATGCACACCGCCCTCATTCACGGCGGTGTCGTTGAGCATCCGGGCAAGGTCGTTTTCCGGCCGGTCTTCCAGCAGAAACTCGGTATTACCCAAACGCATCACCAGACTGCCGTTGTCCTGTGGCGTCCAGCTGTTAGTGGTTTCAGGCAGCTTGATTCCCGCTGTCTGCAACCAGTTGGCAGCCTGTGGTCCTTTCACACCAAAACGGTTGAGATTGCTGACATCGCAGATACTCAAGGTCTTGCTGCGTGAGGCTTCCACATCGGCTGCATCAAAGCTCAATGCAGTCTCCATGCCATTGACTTCCCCGCTGACCGGCTTCCTTAATGCGTGAGCAAAGGCCACCGGACTCATTAATACGGCGTCTTGCATGATTACTCTCCTCTACTCTCTAAAAGGTGGAAAAACGGTGCATTGCAGGCGGTCGCCGATACCATCGCACCTGAGTCGGTACGGATCTGGAAGCGGGCGCCGTCATGGCTCTGTTCAGGCGGCACAAAGGCAAAGCCGATGTGACGGTCGAGATAGCCGCTGTAGGAAATACTGGTGACTCGTCCAGCGATACGGCTTGCACTATCAATGACCAGGTTGCACTCATTTGGCATCTCGCCGTTGAAGCCCGGATCCAGTACAAAAGTGGTCAGCTTCTTGTTAAGCGGCTTTTTCTCCAGGATTTTCAGACTGCGCTGACCGATAAAGAACGGTTTATCCATCGCCACCAGAGATTCAGAATGCGCTTCAAACGGGTTGGTCAGACCATCGGTATCGTGACTCACCAGGTGATGTCCCATCTCCAGACGCAGCAGACGCTGGGCATCGGTTCCGAATGGGCGTATGCCTGACGATTTACCGGCTTCCATCAGTGCTTTCCAGACATGCAGACCGGCTCTGTAGGGCACATGGATTTCGAAGGCGAGATCGGCAACAAAGCTGACACGCATCACGCGGGCATCGACACCGGCCACTTTTCCAGTACGGAACGCGCCTTTCCCCATGCCTGCTTCAGACACATCAATCTCGGTCAGCGCCGCCACGACATCACGGGACTTGGGACCTGCGACAGTCATCGCTGCCATTGCACCGGTCAGGTTGACCAGCGTGACCTGCATCTTCCACAGCTGAACGTAACGCTGCATTTCACGGTAAACGGTCGCAGCATTGGATGAGTTGGTGGAGACATAAAACTGGTCTTCCGCCATTCTCACCGCGACACCATCGTCACTGACCACACCGGCTTCATCGAGCAGCATGGCAATGCGACTGCCACCGACTTTTTGATCGGCAAACTTACCGGTGTAAAAACGTTCCAGGAAGGCACCGGCATCGCTGCCGAAGACCTCGATTTTGCCTAGGGTGCTGCCGTCGATCATGCCCACGCTCTCGCGTACCGCCAGCGTTTCCTGCTGTACCGCTTCACTGGCAGTCAGGCCGGAACCGGCCGGCGCATAATAGGCCGGACGCATCCAGACACCGGCTTCCATCATTTCACCGCCGTGATCCACATGCCACTGGTGCATGGCGGTATAGCGGTGAGGATGGAAACCACGTCCACCCAGGTGACCAATCGGGGTCGGATGGAAGAATGGACGTGCAGTCGTAGTGCCGATTTTTTCTACCGGCAGCTGACGGATACGAGCCAGGATCCGGATGGCATTCATATTGGAATGCTTGCCCTGGCTAGGGCCCATGCCAACCGTGGTAAAGCGTTTCATCAATTCGATATTGTCGAAACCTTCTTTGGCGGCATTGATAAAGTCCTTAACCTGGATATCCTCGTCAAAATCAACAAAGTTCTTGCCTTTAGAATGGTTGACGATGGGATAAGGATGGCTGGGACGGTTGACCGATGCGGCTTTAAAGCTCTCCAGCTGGACCACTTTACCCAGGTAATTAGCGGCTTCCGTCGCAGCACGGCGGCCATCCTGCTGACGTGATTTCAAATCAAACACGCCGTTGACCTTACCGGCAGCAAATACGCCTTCAGGCAGCTGGGCCGGGACGAACTGTTCGACATCGTAGTCGTAGCCCATTTTGGTACCGGCCTGGTACAGCAGCGCGGCAGCCGGTGCCCAGCCGGCACTCATGGCAACGCCATCACAACTCAGGCGGACACTGCGGCTGGTATCAGCTTCAGCGGTGTTTTCGTTATAAGGACAGACCACCACCTCTTTCACGCCCAGCTTGTCACCAGTGGGCACGGCTTCATAAATGCAGCTGCCTTTATGCACGCTGATGCCACTGTCTTTGACCTTTTGAGTCAACTCCTGACCGGCACCACTGATGCGCATATCAATGACGGCAACGACTTCAACACCGACCGAGGCCAGATCCAGTGCCGTGCGGTAGCCATGATCATTGGCTGTCACAACCACGCCTTTTTCAAATGGCTTGACCGCATAACGATGCACCAGCCGTTGAGCAGCGCTGCCCAGCATCACGCCTGGCAGATCGTTGTAGCGGAACACGGGGGGCTGTTCGAATACGCCGGTCGCGACGATCACAGATTGTGCACGTACCTTGGTGATGCCGCTTTTTTCGACAATCGGCACCAGGTGGTCAGTGTAATAACCACCGGCATAAGCATCGGTAATCAGGCGGATATTGCTGTTGGCTTCGACTTCACTCAGCAGCGTATTCAATGTGTCAGCAGAAGTCTGATCACCGGCATAGTCATAGCTCAGACTGCCGCCTGCCTGACGGTTTTCATCGACCAGGATGACACTCAGCCCTTCCGCTGCCGCAGTCAGTGCAGCCGACAGACCGGCCGCACCGGCACCAACCACAAGCACATCACAGTGTGCATGGCGTTTGGGGCGGATGTGACGTGGGTAGTTAAAGTTGACCTCACCTAAACCGGCTGCCTTACGGATTTTGTCTTCCCAGAACGGGAACATGCGCTTTGGCTTGTAAAACGTTTTGTAGTAAAAGCCCACTGGCAGGAATGGTGACAAGTAATCGATATATTTGTTCTTGTCCTTGATAACACCGCCATCGGTATTCACCGCTTTCAGCTTCATATCATGACTGACAGGCCAGACGTCGGCACGGATATTGGTATCCTCACCGTCTGTCATCAGCGCATTGACATCATGATTGGCAAAACTCAGCAATCCGCGGGCACGGTGATATTTAAAGCTGCGACCCAGAACGCGGATACCGTTGGCCCAAAGCGCACTGCTGATGGTGTCGCCTTCATAACCCTGTACCTGCTGACCTTCGTATTCAAACGTCAGGGGCTTGTCGCGGTTGATCCACTCGCCTCTTTTCTTTGCAATTCGACTGGTCATTTTGCTTCCTCCTGACCGGCAATGTAGGTGCGGACGACTTTGTCAGCCATCGTGTCGCGTTCGGCAATAAACCAGGTGCCGCTGGGCCCGTGGTACCACCATTCCTTTTTCACACCGGGTGCACCATGACGATAGTGCACGTAGGCAGCCCATTCCTTGTCGCTGCAGGTGTCGGGATTCGGCATATCGCGGTATTCACCGCCGTAGGTGAATTCGCTGAGAGGCCGGATGCCGTTGATTGGACATTGAAGTAATTTCATCGCTTAGCTCTCATTAATGGCCGACCGAGGCTGCACCTTTTTCACCGGTCAGCTCGTAGTCTTCAAAACGGGATAAACGGAAAGGCTGGATCAGATCCGGCGCCACATCACGGGCAATGGTCTCGGCCATTGTCTTACCGCTGATAGGTGTCGCCTTAAAGCCCCAGGTGCCCCAGCCGGCGTCGAGATAGAAACCTTCCACCGGGGTCTTGCCCATGACCGGCGCAAAGTCCGGTGTCAGGTCAGCCATACCGGCCCACTGACGCACCACTTTGACGTTGGACAGGAACGGGAACATATCGACGATGTGCGAGGTGAGGCCTTCCACGAAGTCCAGTGAACTGCGGGTCGAGTGCACTTCGTAAGGATCCAGCGAGGAGCCCATCACCAGCTCACCACGGGATGACTGGCTGACATAAACATGCAGGCTGCCGGACACCAGGATGGTATCGAGCCAGGGTTTCATCGGCTCACTGACACAGGCCTGCAGCGGATGAATCACAATCGGGGTGTCGATATCGACCATGTCAGTAATACGCGGAGTGAAACCGGCAACGGCAGACAAGACGCGGTTCGTTTCGATATAGCCTTTACTGGTATTCACGCCGACGACCTTGCCGCTTTTCACATCGATGCCGGTGACTTCAGTCATCTGGAAGATTTCCACGCCCATGCGATCGGCTTCTTTGGCATAGCCCCAGGCCACAGCATCGTGTCGCGCCACAGAACCCGGTGCGTGATACAGCGCGCCCAGGATCGGCGCCTGACCACTACATTGGATATCGAGCTGCGGACAGGCTTTGGAGATTTCATCCGGACCGACCACATAGCTCTCGACACCGACATGCTTATTGACTTCAGCACGCCAGCGCATAGTGCGCATGGCGGATTCGGTGTGGGCCAGCGTAAAATGACCACGGGTGGAGTAAAACAGGTTCAGATCCAGCTCTTCTGACAGGTCTTCATACATCTTGACGCTGGCATCGTAGAAGTTGACGCCTTCCGGTGTCAGGTAGTTGGAACGAACAATGGTTGTGTTACGGCCGGTGTTACCGCCGCCGATGTAGCCTTTTTCCAGCACCGCCACATTGGTGATGCCGTAATCTTTGGCCAGGTAGTAAGCTGCAGCGAGGCCATGACCACCGCCGCCGATAATGACAGCATCATAGCTTTTCTTGGGCTGCGTGCAGTCCCGGAAAAAGCGTGGTGCCGGATGTTCTTTGCTAAGACCGTATTTCAAAAGTCCTAATGGCATTCTTAACCTCCACTGCCGTGGCGCTTGCTTCTACTACCTAAGAAGTAGACTGCGGCTACCACCTTTTTAGTAAACATTGTTTCACTATATGAAACTTGATTTCCATTTACGCATGACTGATTTTTGATGTCAATACTTCTTGTAAACTTTTTTTCATATAATGAATCCTTGGTTCGTCCCTGTGCCGAAAACTGATGTATAATCAAAGCCCTGACAAAGGCATACAACGGAGTATTTTCAGGCGTGAACAACAAAGAACCGCTTAACACAGGGACTGGCCACTCGCTGGACAAACATCTTGGCAACACACTGCGCCACCTGCGAATGGAGAACGGTCTGACTATTGCCGAAGTCAGCAAACGGGCCAATGTCAGCCGTGGCATGTTGAGCAAAATCGAAAACGGTCTCACGTCACCCAGCCTCGAAAAACTGGAACATCTGGCCAACGCGCTGGGTGTCACCCTGTCCCGACTGTTTCATGACTACGACACGCCAAAGGCCGGCGCCCAATACGTCCGTCACGGTGAAGGCATGGAAGTGGTTCGTCGCGGCACCAAAAGCGGCCACACTTATAACCTGCTGGCCTATGACACGGGCCCGAAGAAACTGTTTGAACCGTTCCTGATTTCGCTCGATGAAGACAGCGAGGTGTTTGATCCTTTCGAGCACGCCGGTACCGAATTCATCTATATGCTGGAAGGCAAGCTGGAATATTCTGTGGGCGACAAGCTCTATATCCTCGAACCCGGTGATTCGCTGACTTTTGATGCCGAACAGCCGCATCGACCGATGGCCAAACTGGACATGCCGATCCGTTATCTGGCTATCATTTACTACGACAGCCTCGACGACTTTGAAGGCGATCAACACAACTAAACTCGGGCCTGGGCAGACTGGCGCACCAATAAAGCCGCCATGTCAGTAAAGCTCTGCATCAATTGCTGTTTGAGTTGTGTTGAGTAATTAAGCTTGTCCAGCGCCATCGACATACTGGTGAGCCAGGCCTGACTGACACTGTCATCAATATCGACATGGGCATGGATCTGGCGCACGTTGGAGTGCCCCCACTTTTCTGCATAAAGTTTGGGGCCACCGAAAAGGCCGGAAAAGAAATTGAACTGCTCCATCCGGGCATGGGCCATACCATGTCCCCGCAGGTGCAACAGATAAACAGGCTTGCCGACCTCTGTTGTTTCCAGGATGCCGCAGAACGTCTCCACCAGTTGTTCAACGCCTTCCGCGCCACCAATCTGCTGGTAAATACTTTCACGGCGATTTGTCATCGCTTGCTGCATGTTTACCCCCTAACCACTCAGCAACCATTCATGAACTTGATTTTAGTGAGGCTGAACAGGGGGTTAAATACCGATGAAAGTGTACTCCCAAAGGGGTATAGCCCCCTCGATGACGGGTTTACACAATGTCATAAAGCTATGTTAATGTCTTACAAAAACCAGTGGAATTGGCTATGTCACTGAGCCTGTTGGTCTATCGAAGTCGTTCAACCAACCAATTGAAAAAAGACAAAGTTGTCGCGATGTCGAAGCATTTCGCTGTCAGAAATCGCGATCGTGACATCACCGGCATGCTGGTCTTCGACGGGCAGTATTTCATGCAGGTATTGGAAGGCCCCGGCAGAAGGTCACTGCCTTGTATGAGCTGATTCAAACGGATCCCAGACATGAAGAAGTCGTGACGGTGCTTGACGAGCCCATCTACAAACGCACGTTTGATGAATGGGGCCTTGGTTTTATCGTCATCAAGGATGATGGTGGCAAGCAGATCATCTCCAGCGATCTGACCTTTGATAACCAGCTATACAAGCTGGGTCTGGATAATCTCAAGCGGGTCGATGAGACGCGTGCCTCCATGATTATCGATGCCTTTGCCAAAGGCCGATGGCGGGAGCCCTACACCATACTCTCAGATGAACTCTACGAAGACCTGCCACAAGAGGCGGTGCCAGAGTTCAGCAACGGGGAATCACTCGGTCTTTATCCAGTCAATTTCGCTTTCCAGCCTATCGTCAATCCGATCAGCAAGCTGGTGACCTCTGCGGAGGCCCTGCTTCGCGGCCCTAACAACGAATCTCCAGCGACGATTTTGTCACAATACAGTGGCATCGACCTGTATCGCTTTGATCTGGAATCCAAGCAGTACGCACTGCAAATCGCTGCAGATATGGGCTTACCCTGCCGCGTCTCGGTCAACCTGTTACCGATGTCACTGATCATGATTCCCGATGCCGTCGACTTCCTGCTGGACAAAATTGAAAGTCTCGGCCTGTTCAGTGAGCAGATCATCGTAGAAATCACCGAAGAGGAAGCCATCACCAATCATGATGCCTTTCATGGTGCTGTCACCCGCCTCAGAGCCGCAGGTATAAAAGTCGCTATCGATGATTTCGGCGCCGGCTTTGCCGGGCTGTCGCTGTTGGCAGAGTTTCAACCGGACAAACTGAAAATTGATCGCAAGCTGATTCAGGGCATTCAGACCAATGGACCCAAGCAGGCAATCGTGAGGGCGGTGATAGAATGCTGCTATTCGCTTGGGATTTCAGTTATTGCTGAAGGCGTTGAGGACGCAGCCGAAGTCAACTGGCTGCTGGAAGCCGGTGTCAGTAAATTCCAGGGGTTTTACTTTGCCCGGCCTTCATTCAATGGCTTTCCCCAGATTAACTGGTAGTCAATTACCAGTTCGCCACCCGGCGCATGATGTGAAAAATCAGGTTCTGCTCATTGACACCGGAGACGGCTGAAGCACCGGGCCCAATCGCGTAAATAGCCACATCCTCACCACCGTGGGTTTCTGATCCCAACGGCACCAGCGCTTCCTGATGATAACCTTTTGCCTCGGTATCAACATGGCTGAGATCATGACGTCCGGTATTGGCTGGCTGCTGGTAAGTAACATCCGCGTTGGATTCATCCCCCAAGTCACGGAACCCTAAGCCATTGGCATAGCCCAGGGTAGTGTATGGCATACCATCTTCTGCTTCTGCCGGTTTGTCTTCACCAATATTAACGACTTTTCCCAGGATCGGATTACCACGCTTGGGATAACCGGCCATGGTAAAGACATGACTGTGATCAGCAGTCACGATAATCAGTGTTTCTTCGCTGTTGGTGCTCTCCAGAGCGACCTCGACTGCGCGAGCAAACTCAATCGTATCTGTCAGGGCGTTATAGGCATTACCGGCATGATGGGCATGGTCAATACGTCCGCCTTCCACCAGCAGGAAAAAGCCATTTTCATTGTTATCCAGAATATCAATCGCTTTGGCTGTCATCTCACTGAGTGATGGTTCGCCGGCGTCATCATTGCCGCGATCAGCCTCATAGTGCATATGTGAATCTTCAAACAGCGCCAGCAGCTTCTGGGTTTCAGCAGGGTTCACGGCATCAAATCCCGCCTGATTCTCGATGTAATGACCGTCCGGATATTGTGCCTGCCACTCATCAATTAGGTTGCGCTGGTCATTTCGGTCACCAGTGAATAAGCTTTTTTCATCCTCATTATCTGAGGCTGGCTGATTGGGCAGAAAATGACGACGGCCACCGCCCATCATGACTTCAATGCCATCAATATCTACTGTTGGATAACGTTGCTCCAGTCGCTGCTCAAAACTGACCAGTTGCGAGGCAATATCTTCACAGTCTGCTGTCACTGCATCCTCTGGCAGATCAGAGCTGTCTTCCCAGTTCCGCTCCGGTGACTTGGCATAGGTCGCTGCTGGCGTGGCGTGCGTGACCCGTGTTGTGGTGACAAAGCCCGTCGAGTGGCCCGCCATTTCCGCGAGTTCCAGTGCGCTGACCAGTTCATTACCACTGACGCTGGTGCAGTCACCGCGTGTGACGTCTTCATCAATGCCGATAATGCCTGCATCTGTTTTCACACCGGTGATTATCGCGGTCATGGTACCGGCAGAATCCGGTGTCTGGGCATCCACATTGTAGGTTTTGGAGAGTCCGGTAAACGGAAAGGCTTCAAAACTCAGGCTGTTCTCTTCCCCGGCCAGGCCTTTGTTCTGACCATCCAGAATCCGCGCCGCGGTAATGGTGGACACACCCATACCATCACCGACAAACATAATGATGTTTTTGGCTTTTTTTCCGGGCTCAAAAACCGGCTTTTCTGCGAGCTTGCTTTGCGCCTGTTCAAACCAGGGGTTTTGACTCTGACTCAGAGGAATGACATCAGTATCGCTCAGCACAACACTGCTGGACACTAACAGGG